>CBIMFG010000891.1:0-3138 GCA_966243125.1 uncultured Niastella sp. | reverse complement strand
GTAAAACAGAACCTTAAAAGTAAAAGCTATGCCAGTAATCTTACACGTTGAGGGGGTATACCCCAAGTTTGGAAGCAATATGTTTATTGCCCCCAATGCTACCATCGTTGGTAATGTAGAAATGGGTGACGATTGCAGTGTTTGGTTCAATGCCGTGGTACGGGGCGATGTAAACGCCATTCGCATGGGGAATAAAGTAAATGTGCAGGACGGCGCCATCATTCACTGCACCTATAAACGCACCCAAACCATTATTGGTAATAATGTGTCCATTGGGCATAACGCCATTGTACATGGCTGTACGATAGATGACAACGTGCTGATTGGCATGGGCGCCATTATTATGGACCGGGCCCATATTGGCAGCAACAGCATCATTGCAGCTGGCGCTGTGGTGTTGGAAGAAACCATTGTTCCCGCCGGTACTATTTTTGCGGGTGTACCTGCTAAAAAGGTGAAAGACATTGTAATTACGCAGGTTCATGGGGAAATTGACCGCATTGCCAACAATTACATAAAATACGCCGATTGGTTTCGCGATCAGGTAACCGAATAATTGGTTCTCTCTATTGCAATTACGACATAATATATCTAAATTTAATCCAGTTTTATCCTAAGAAAAGTCATATATGAAATCTATTAGAATTTTTCTGTTTTTAGCAATTGTGGTAGCCTATGTTTTAGGTGGAAGTGCCTGCAGCCGTAAAACCGGTTGCCCCAGTAATGGCAAAAACGTAGGTGCTGAACGCATATTGAGCGGCGAAAAGGTGCCTAAAGCCAGAAAGTTCAAAGCGTAGTCCCTGAACATCCGGTTGAACTCCGGTTCAACCTTTTCATAATCTAAACCGTACTTTATGAGCCTGACTCTACGCACAGACTTTGGCTGTACAGAAGCCATTATTGATGATGACTGTGGATTGAAGCGCTTTTATGAGGTCGCCAATATTCTATTGGATGAACTCAAGATCCGGTTCACCAACAAACAGGACGACTTTGATACCCTTACCTGGAATTTTACGTACAGGGGACATCTTCTTTCGCTGTATTACAACATTTACACCGGCATTTCAATTTTTCCCTCAAAAACTAAGTTGGCTGCCCGCAAAGACAATGATGCGGTTATTGAAGTAGCTAAGTTTCTGGAAACAAAACTAATGGTTCACAAAACCAGGAAGTTTGTAAATGCCGAATAATAAATGTTGAATATTAAACGTTGAAGTAAATACATTGTAGCTTCGACAGTCCTTTCCAATATCCTCCCTTTTAATCCACTTCAACATTCAACATTGAATATTCAATATTCAACATTCTTAATGGACTCTAGTATATTGAAGTAGCTTACATAGCGCTCTTCATTGATGGTGCCATTGATAACTCCGTCTTTTACGGCGCAGCCCGGTTCATTTATGTGTAAGCAGTTATTGAACTGGCAGTCGTTGAGCACGCGCGCCATTTCAGGATAGTAATGCGACAGTTCCTGCCGGGAAATATCAACCAAACCAAATTCGCGCATACCCGGCGTATCTATAACCCGTCCGCCAGTGGATGCGGGCAGGTCGAACATTTCTGCAAAAGTAGTAGTGTGCATACCTTTGCCGCTCCAGCCGCTTACGTCCTGTGTTTTTAATTGCAGGTCGGGGAAAATGCTATTGATGAAAGATGATTTTCCTACGCCGGAGTGGCCGCTCATGAGGGTGATTTTATTTTCCAGCAGGCTCTTTAGTTCCTCCACCCCTTCATTGGTTTTAACCGACATCAACACCGTACGGTAGCCAATAGCCGCGTACATTTCTTTGAGCAGGACAAATTTTTCCTGCTCTTTGGCCTTGTACAGATCGGCTTTGTTAAACACCACAATGGCGGGCACATGGTAGGCTTCGCTGGTTACCAGAAAGCGGTCAATAAAACCCTGTGACGTTTTGGGATCTCTGAGGGTAGCAAATAAGATCGACTGATCAATATTAGCTGCCACAATATGATGATGTTTTTTATGCGAGGGCGATTGCCTGTTAATATAATTGCGCCGGGGCAGAATTTCGGTAATCATAGCCGTATTGGCCGATTCACTTTCTATTTCTATCACTACTTCATCACCCACTGCAATGGGATTGGTTGAGGTAAACCCTTCAATTTTGAATACCCCTTTAATACGGGCACTCATAGCCTTGCCCGTTTCTGTTTTTATATTGTACCAACTGCCGGTTGACCGGTATACGATTGCTTTCATTGAACCATAAATGTCACGGAAATTTCTTAAATAAAGTATATCGCAGAAATATTTCCAGGAATAGTAAGGCGGCGGCGGCAAATGCAAAGGGGAAGAACCGCTCGGTATAGCGTTTTAACGAAGTAACTTCTATACGTGATTTTTCGAGTTTATCAATTTCCAGATAGATCCTTTTCAAACTTTCATTATCCCTTGCCCGGAAATACAAACCACCGGTTTCGGTAGCAATCATCCGCAACAACTTCTCATCAATGTTCACTTTTTGCTGGCGGGTGCCATCTGCTGTAGGCACAGGCGCGTAGCCTTCACTCCCTACCCCAATGGTATATACCCGCACACCATAAGCTTTTGCGAGTTCCTTACCAGCCAGCGGATCAATACGGCCACCCTGGTCTTCACCATCGGTAAGCAGAATGATCACCTTCGATTTTGTTTTTACATTTTTTAACCGGTCAACGCTTACACCCAGGCCATCGCCAATGGCGGTACCATCTTCCAGCAAGCCACGGCTAATATTTGAGATCTGCGTTTTTAAAACTGCCTTATCGGTGGTTAATGGCACCAGGGTAAAACTTTCGCCCGAAAAAATAACCACGCCAATGCGATCGGTGGGGCGCATGTCAACAAAATTGGCAGCCATTTGCTTGGAAGCTTCAAGCCGGTCGGGTAAAAAATCCTGCGCCAGCATACTGCCGCTCACATCCAAACAAAGCACAATATCAATCCCCTGCCCGTTCTTCAACTCTTCATCGTTACGGGTTTGCGGGCGGCCTAAAGCCATAATGATACAGCAAATCGCCAGCAGGCGAATCACAAATGGTGCATGGCGAAACGTACTTTTCCAGGAACTGCTTTTGCGAATAACCGCCAGTGTGGATACTTTCAGCACGCCCTGTTTGCGGTCGTATTTG
>CBIMFG010000890.1:0-3140 GCA_966243125.1 uncultured Niastella sp. | reverse complement strand
ATAGGTAATAATGGCTTTTGCCTGCGCCCCAACCGTTGCATTACCAGTTGGCGTATCCCTGGCAATGGTCCTTGACTGAAGCCGGTTCATAAAAGCCATTCCTGCTTTTTTACCTTCTTCTGATTTTGTAAAAAACAAATTGATCAGCGCATTCGCCGGCCCATCTTTCATTCCTTCATTTATGACTGCTTCCAGTTCAGTAATACCCTGCGAACCTATAGGACCGGTTCCGGCCAGTATAAGTTTTCTAACCAGTGATGGACGGTCTGCAGCAATTTCCTGAGCAATGAATCCGCCCAATGAAAAGCCCAATAAGTCAACGTGGTTATAGCCCAATGCTTCAATAAAATCTATTGCATCTTTAGCCATCTGCGAAACACTGTCCGGGGTTTGTCCATCAGAGCTACCAACGCCTTTATTATTAAAAAGTATGACGTATCTGTTTTGGGCCAGGGCATTTGTAATTGCCGGATCCCAATTGTCCATCGTTCCTGTAAAATGTTGCAGAAATACCAGTGGCACGCCAACCTTTTTCCCAAAGGCACGATAAGTAAATCGTATACCCTTCACCTCTATATAGCTATTGGGAACAGTCTCATGACTGTGAGATGCTACATTTGTTTCCATTTCCATTTTTTATTGATGAATGATTTTTAGCAGACCCTATTTACTTTCGGAAAGAATAATTTCGGCAAGTTTATCGGGCATAGAAATGAAAGGGGTATGACTGCTGGCGAGTGTATACACCTTATCTACTTTACCAGCCTTCACCATATGCTGTTGGGCGCCGTAGCTAATGGCGTTGTCGTTTACGGTGTGAATGTATACTTTTTTGATGCTGCCAAAATGTTGTTCAGTAAGCTGAACAGGCGTTGCAAGTGGAGCAAGCGGCTCAGGTTTAACATGGCTGGTAAGATACTGCTGAACCGGCACTGGTGCATCAGCAGCAAAAATATCTGCAATGGCATCCTTTGCAATGATGGCCTGACCATGCTCCTTATCAACCGTTAAAGATTTGCCGATATGTGATCCCGGATCTTGTTGAGCCAATGATAAAAGACTTTCTCCATCATGTGGCAGTGCAGCAGCCAGGTAAATCAGTTTGCCGATCTGCGCAGGCATTTCTTCTGCTACCTGGCTAATTACCAAACCTGCGAAACTATGCCCTACCAGTATTACTTCATGGCGGGAACCAATAGCTGCTTTTACCTGGTCAACATAGGTGCGAAAAGTGATCCCTGCGAATGAGGTGGTATCTTTTCCGTGGCCGGTAAGATTAACAGTGATTACTTCGTGGCCCTGCTTTTTAAGGAGGGGAATCACTGCATCCCATGAACTTGCATCAGACCAGGCGCCATGGATCAGAACAATTGTTTTTACATCCTTGCTGGCTGTTTCAGGAACGTCTTTACCAAAACCGAATAAACTCATAACCATAATAATTAGTGCTGTTTTCATTTTGTTTTACGCCTATTTGTTTAGGACAGAACAAAATTCAAACAAATCGGTGGCACTAATCTTAACCCATGTTAAAATCAAAAAACGATTATTACTTTTCCAAAATATAAATTTTCTTTTCCTCGTAATTCCATACGGTCTTATACTGATCCAGAAACCTATAGCCGAAACACATAAAACTGGGTTCGTGAATTTGCAGTGGCTTCCGAAACAACTCAGTGCTTTTTAAACTTATAGCCGGGGTACCGCTGATGCTCGTTTTAAAAGTTCCATCAATTACGATGTCATGTAAATTAATCAGCTCGTCACCATAGCCATCAATTCCACCTGACACTACGAGTCCTTTTGCTTTAAGTTTTTTTTCGGTGTTTTCTTCCAGTTGAACCAATCCATATTGCCCCGTGTCAAATGCCGCCAATACATCCATGCCGCCTATTGTTACATGTACCAAAGGAATGTTGGGCCGGCTTCTGAGCTCAAAATTAATAACAGCAAGTACCCGTTCTCCGTTCAGAAAATCTTTGGAGGCGGCCCGCTGTGCGGTGTTTTTATATAAGGTAATTTTTCTTCTTAAATAATCCAGCTTAAGAATATATCCCTTAAAAAAGTTGTAACCAATAAATCCCATTATATCAGGCGTAATATTCCTTTGCAGGAAATCAATATTCGCACTTTTAATATTCAATAAGTTCCGGTAAGTTAAGCCATTGGTGAAGGTAACCTCCGCAATGGTATCAGTAATGTTTTCATCAAATGTTTGACCACTGCCAAAGTTGCCCTTACCGTTCTTCTTTATTTTCAAATTGAGAAGATTATCATTGAGATTTAAGGCGGCTTCTGTTCCATTATCAAACATCAGCTTACCTTTTATCCCATTTACTTCCACTGAAATAAAAGGATAGGCATTTATCATTGTTATAGGAAAAACGATGCTGTCACCATGTAAAACCGGAATGTGTTCATAGATCTGTTCGGTTGACAGTTGCGCACGGGCGCCCAATTGTATACTACAGAGCAGAAAAGCTATTATGTTTTTCTTCATATCACAAACATCGGATGATCCCGCACCAATAATATTAACCCGGGTTAAAATCGGGTTTATTGTTAACCAGAGGCCGTAAAATTGCACATACCCATTGTTTTTTGAATTTAACCCTTTGCAAAGCGAATTTTACTTTTTGCAAAGCGGGTTTTATTCTTTGCAATGCGTTTTTTCTGTCCTGCATAACGAGTTTACAACTTGTTTTTCAGTTTGAACAGGTTGTTGCGCGTATTTTGAAGGTCAACACACGTTTTTTTGCTCTCGCAAAGCGAGTTCTCTGCTTTTCCAGTCAGGAGTAAGCTAACTCCTGTCTGGAGGAGGCTAATACTTGATTGGAATTGACTTAAACTCACGCAACAGCGCCTTTAATTTGATCTGCGGTCTTTAAAATACAATCGGACAAAGCAACAATCCGATTTGCACTATCCAAAACACGATAAGTGAAAGGCTGGTTTCGTCATGTAAGGGCTTATACTTGTGTGAAAAGAGTAAAACTCGTCCGGAGTAAGGTTCAACCTGAATTGCGGAGGTAATCAGGTTGAAAAGGGCATAAAAAAAGCCCCTTGCGGGGCTTTATCAGTAATCAAAATAGCTTTAGTATCTATTTTTATTATAACTATTCGAGTTATTATAACCGCTT
>CBIMFG010000889.1:0-3142 GCA_966243125.1 uncultured Niastella sp. | reverse complement strand
AGAAAACAGGCAACCGCGTAGCCTTATATAATAAATATGGCCCTACAGAAGCTACTATCTCAGCAGCCATCTATAAGTTAAACAGTCAGCAGGAATATACCACCAGCGTTCCTATAGGGCGCCCCCTCAGTAACAGTCGCATCTATATACTCAATGAGCATGACCAGTTGCAACCGGTTGGCATAATGGGTGAGATCTGTATAGGCGGTAATAGCCTTGCGTTGGGATATTTAAATCAACCCGAATTAACAGCTGCTAAATTTACTGCCGATCCTTATTGCCCGGGTCAATTGATCTACAGAACCGGTGATCTGGGTAAATGGCAGGCTGACGGGAATATGTTGTTTTTGGGAAGAAAAGATGATCAGGTGAAGGTTCGGGGACACCGCATAGAATTAGGTGAGATCACACAGGTGTTGATGGAATACAGCGGCATTACTACTGCAGTAACGGTTACTGTTAAAGATGCTAATGGCGACAATACACTGGCAGCTTATGTGGTGGGTGAAACCGTATTGCATGTGCCTGAGCTCCGCAACTGGCTGGCTGCAAAACTGCCCTATTACATGGTGCCTGTTCACTTTGTGCAGCTGGAGGCACTTCCTTTATTACCAAACGGCAAACTAAACAAAAAAGCCCTGCCTGTACCGCAAGGCGCCCTGTGTGGCGCTGTTTATGAAGCGCCACGCACCGAAGTAGAAATACAACTGGCGCAAATATGGCAGCAGATACTGGGCAAAGAGCAGGTGGGAATAAAAGACAACTTTTTTGAATCGGGTGGCCATAGTTTACATGCTACGCGTTTGGCAGGCAGAATTTACAAAGTGTTTGGCGTGAAGATCGCATTAAAGGAACTGTTCACACGGCCAGTGCTGGAAGAGCAGGCGCTGCTGATAGCGGGTTCGCAAAAGTCGGGCTTTACCACTATCCCTGCTGTAGCGCCACAGTCTGCTTATCCCTTATCTTCTTCGCAGCGCAGGCTATGGATCTTGTGTCAGTTTGAAGAAAGCAGCATAGCTTATAATATGCCCGGTGTGTTTGAGTTTGAAGGGGTGCTTGATATGAACGCATTATCCTGCGCATTTGACATCCTCATAGACCGTCATGAAAGTTTACGTACGGTGTTCCATGAAAGTGCCGATGGCGTAGTAACCCAACATATCTTAACCCGCGCGGCGTTGGGTTTTCAGATAAATCAACACAACCTGCGCTATGCGAATGCCGCCGCCATAAAGCTGGCGGTAAAAGATGGTATTGCCCGCCCTTTTGATCTGGTGAACGGGCCCTTATTACGTGCAGATGTATACCAGTCGGAAGAGAATAAGTGGGTATTCTGTTATGTGATGCACCACATTATTGCGGATGGTTGGTCTATGGGCGTATTGATAAAAGAACTCCTGCAATTATATAATTCTTCTGTACAGGGTACGCTTAGCCCGCTGTCGCCATTGCGCATCCATTACAAGGATTATGCAGCCTGGCAACAGGAACAGCTGGGGCATGAAAGCCTTCAGCAGCATGGAAAATATTGGGAACAGCAACTCAGTGGCGAACTGCCGGTGCTGGACCTGCCTGTTGATAAGAAGCGCCCTGCGGTAAAGACTTATAATGGCGCGCTCTTCCACAAACAAATAGATCCCGGACTGGTCAGGAAATTTAAAGCTTTATGTCAATCGCAGGAATGTACCTTGTTCATGGGGGTAACAACGCTGGTAAAAACATTGTTACATCGTTACAGTAACCAGGAAGATATTATTATCGGAAGCCCCATCGCAGGCCGGGAGCACAGTGACCTCGAAGACCAGATCGGCTTTTATGTGAATACACTCGCGCTGCGCACACAGTTCAGTGGCGCCGACAGTTTTAAAAAATTATTATCCCGGGTGAAACAAACCACCCTGGATGCTTATGTGCACCAGTCATACCCGTTTGATGCATTGATCGAAGAGCTCGATCTGCAAAGGGATCTGAGCCGCAGCGCCCTCTTTGATGTAATGGTGGTATTGCAGCACCAGTCAAGCACCCTGCTGGTGGAAAAGGGCCTGTACGGACTAACCGTGCGCACAATTGAAGGCATGCAGCAAAGCAGCAAGTTCGATCTGCAGTTCACTTTTGTAGAAGTTGGCGAGCAATTGGAATTGTACATTATTTACAACAACGATCTTTATTATAACCAAACCATCACCAGGTTGTTTAACCACCTGGGGCAATTGCTGGCATCCATTGTAGCGGCGCCTGATAAACCAATTGGAGCTTTGCCTATGCTTGGTTTATCGGAACAAACCCGGTTGCTGCAAACATTCAACAACACGGAGGTGCCGTATGAAGCAAATAAAACGATCATTGATCTTATTGAAGAGCAGGTGGCACGTACCCCTGATGCGCTGGGTCTTATGTATGAAAACAGATCGTTTGATTACCGTACGTTGAATGAGCTGGCAAACCGGTTCGCGCATTACTTAAAGCATACCTATGCGATATCGGCCAATGATCTGATTGGTATTCAGCAGGAGCGCAGCGAGTGGCTGGTGATCTCCTTACTGGCTGTTGTAAAGGCGGGCGGCGCTTATGTGCCCATTGATCCTGCCTATCCGCAGGACCGTATCGACTATATTATAGCCGACAGCCGGTGTAAAGTAGTACTGAATGAAGAAGAGTTAAACCGTTTTCGGGCAAATGCAGCGCAGTATAGCAGTGAAAACCCTGGTGTGGTTACCAGTTCAGCCAGCCTTGCCTATATAATCTACACATCTGGCAGTACCGGACGCCCCAAAGGGGTGATGATCACGCATGGTAATGTGTATGCGTTCCTGGATTGGTGCAGGCAGGAATTTGGCGCTTCAAGGTATGAGGTGGTGTTGGGCGCTACATCTATCTGCTTCGATCTGTCGGTGTTTGAGATCTTTTATACCCTGGCAAGCGGTAAACAACTTCGGTTACTCAAGGATGCATTATCGATCCCCTTATACTTAAACAGCGCCTCGCCTTTATTGATAAATACCGTACCCAGTGTAGTCAGCAGCTTACTGAGCGCGGGAGAAAACCTGAGTAATGTAACGGTGTTGAACATGGCCGGAGAACCGGTTCCTGCCAGTACAGTACAACAACTTGATTGTAACCGCATAGAAGTAAGAAACCTGTA
>CBIMFG010000888.1:0-3143 GCA_966243125.1 uncultured Niastella sp. | reverse complement strand
GCCCCTAGCACTTTTTTTACCCACTTACCGGCAATGTCGTTGTAGATGACAGTTAGGATAAAACCGTATAGGCCATAAGAAATGATTATTATTGTGTAGAAAATTTTTACCATGGCTGGCATAAGCAAATATTACAGAAAGGAAGGCGACCTGCAACAGGCAATAGCAGCGTTCTGGCAATGGTTCATTAACAATGAACACCGGTTTAAGGGACTTGAAAAGAATGATTCTGATCAGGCTTTGTCGTTTTTGGAAGAGCTTATTCAGCGTATGCAGCCTGTTAATCCTTATCTTAAAGCGTTGGCCGGTCCGGATAGCAACGGCAACTATGAACTCATTATTACTGCAGATGGCGATATAGCTTTATTTTGTAAAGTGGAAGAGCTGGTAAATGCAGCCCCGGCCGTGAGTAACTGGGTGTTTACGGCGCATAAACCCGCACTGGGTTTCGAAGGCATCAGCATTGACCTGTATGGCCTTCAGTTCACCACCGAAACAACCAGCTTTTATCCCATTGTGCAGGACAATTATCCCGATGAAGTAAGTATAGTGATCACCCATACCGGGTATAACAGTGAGCAGGACGATCATTTTCAGGCCGGGGGTATGATCTATCTTGAAAATGGATTGGGCGAGGTGAACGCCGCCACCAAGATTGATAATTATGAAACCGGTTCATTACCCGGCGCCAACCAGGGCATTGAAGTGATCCCTATTTCAAAGCTGCATGAATATTTAAACTGGCGCGAAAAAGAGTTTGTAGAAAAATATGAATCTGTACCCGACGAAATACCCGATACATTTCATTTGCTGGAAGCGGAAGACCGCGATGGCAAAAAGATGTTACTAACCGTTAATATGGAATGTAGGTATTGGGATAAGAAGCCGGCTTATTCCTGGTTATTGCAGATCAATATAAACTATGTTGGCGATGATAACGGGTTTCCGGGCGAAGAACAATTGATGGCGCTGCAATCCCTGGAAGAAGAGATCTTTATTCTGCTGCCCGAAGACAAAGCCATTCTGGCAGCAAATAAAACCTATGACAATTGCAAGAATATTTACTTTTATGTGAGCGAATATAAAACCACGGCGGTTTTAATGAATCAGTATATTGAAAGTAAAGAAACGCCCTATGAGATCGTGTTCTTTATAAGAAGGGATAAATACTGGCGAACCATGGAGCAGTATTTCAACCTGCCTATTGAAGATTGAATAGTAACCTTTTTCAATCATGCAACAAAAACGGTTTGGGTTGTGTAAACCGTTATATTTGAGCCGCGCATGCCAGGTGAGTAGGGGTAAAACCATATGTAATGTTTTTATTATAGATGCGTGGTGAAGAAATAAATAGGGTGCGTTTTCGTTATCAATAGTATTCAATTTCCTTAGAAACAACACGTTAGTAGCATTATGCACGCCTTACGCCTGGATTTAATGCGTTATTGGGTATCCATAAAATCTATTGGGGTAACCCCCGAGATGGAGGAGTATGATAAAAGGAAAATGAGCATATTTAATCAGCTTAATTTCCTTGGTATCATTACCGGTATTATTGTCCCACTCATTGGCCTTCTTTTCAACGATCACCTTCCCCCGCTGGCCTGGTTTATTGCAGCCTCTCCGCTGGCCATTAGTGTTATTGTGCTTTGGTTAAACCATGAGCAGTATTACGAACATGCACGGCTGATATATTTCAGTTTATATCCCATAGCTACCTGTTTGGTTTACCTGGGTAAGGTTGATGTGGGAGTTGAATTGTTCTTCGTATTGTATGGCGTGTTATCGGTTTTCTTTTTGCAGGATATTATTCATATCATCTTTGCCTTTACTTTATCAATTACCTGCTATTTTATTGCCTGCATAATACCGCATGATTATTATTTCAAACTGGAAAAGTCAAATTATTACTTCTTTGTTTTTAATCACATCACGGCCATCTCGTTTATTTTTTATGCCATCTATTTTATAAAGCAGGAAAACAACGGCTATCACTATAGTTTAATTAATAAATCGAAAGAAAGCGAACTGCAGAAACAGGAGATAGCGCAAAAAGCCCATTTGCTTGAAGAGCAAACGGCCAAGCTAACGGAGTTGAACCAGCTAAAGAACAAATTGTTCTCGGTTATTGCGCACGATCTTAAAACGCCAATGTATGCGTTGCGGAACCTGTTCAATAATATGCATGTGAATGAAATGCCGGTGAAAGAAATGAAGGCATTGCTGCCCGGTATTGTGAGTGAGATGAACTATACCACCAACCTCATGGAAAACCTGTTGCAATGGGCGAAATCGCAAATGGAAAATTCGAGCCTGCAACCTGAGGTGCTGGATATTGAACATATGATAAGCCGGGTATTACAGTTATTACACTGGCAGGCCAGCAACAAACGCATTCACCTGGAGTCGCAGGTTGATGAACCGTTGTTTTGTTATGCCGATAAAGAAATGGTGAATCTGGTGTTGCGCAACCTGTTGTCGAACGCCATTAAGTTCACACCCGAAAACGGACACATAAGAGTAGGGGCCAGGCAACAGGCTTCCAGCGTTGAAATATATGTACAGGATGATGGTGTTGGCATAAGTGCCGAACGCCAGTCGCAATTATTTGGTGAAATGTTTTACACCACCAATGGCACCAATAGCGAAACAGGCACCGGGTTGGGACTTAAACTTTGTAAAGATTTTTTGGAAAAGAACGGTGGCCGTATTGCGGTGAAAAGCCAGGTAGGAAAGGGAAGTACGTTTACGGTTATACTACCGAGGTTTGGCGGAGAGAATGGCCCGAGAAATTAAGAATAAGAAATGTTGAATGAAAAATGAGAAAGGGAAGAATACAGCTAAAAATTTAACATGGAATATTCGATATCTAATTGTCTTTCCTTTTTAATTTTTCATTTCTCTGTTTTTCATTTTTAATTAAAAAGGTGAGCTTCCTTGTAAGAGAAACCCACCTATTTATCACTGAAGATCCATTACTTGAAGATGGTATCGAAAAATGCCTTCATATCATTCCAGCTGGCTGTATCTGCCGCACCATTGTAAGCAATAGGCATATTCCACTTTTTGCCTAACTCAGTTGCCTGCGGGTTGGTGAACGCATGCATTGCATTGGGATATGATTTGAACGTGTAGTCAGCTTT
>CBIMFG010000887.1:0-3144 GCA_966243125.1 uncultured Niastella sp. | reverse complement strand
AGATCACCAAGCGTGATATGTTGAATTATTACTACCAGGTAGCCCCGGTTATTTTACCTTACCTGAAAGACCGGCCACAATCAATGAACCGGTTTCCCAATGGGATTGAAGGCGAAAGCTTTTACCAGAAAAATGTAGAAGGCAAAATTCCGGACTGGATCAACACCTTTCCGTATACCGACAAAAGCGTCAAGAAAAGCTTTCTGGTACCGGTGCGGGAAGCCGATGTATTATACATGGCTTCATTGGGTTGTATTGAAATGAACCCCTGGAGCAGCCGGGTACAAAAACCCGATAATCCCGACTGGTGCGTTATTGACCTGGACCCCGATACCAATTCATTTGAACAGGTTATAAAAACCGCCCAGCTTACTCACGAAATTCTGGACAGCGCCGGCATTCCTAATTACTGCAAAACATCCGGTTCAACCGGCATTCATATTTACATGCCCTTAGGTGCAAAATATGTATATGAAGATTCACGGGAATTTGGCCGGCTGATAGCCACCATTGTGCATGAACAAATACCCCGGTTCACCAGCATTGAACGGCAAACCGCCGATAGAAAAGGAAAGATCTACATCGACTTTTTACAAAACCGCCCGCAGGCCACCCTCGCCTGCGCCTACTCCTTACGGCCCAAACCCGGCGCCACGGTATCCATGCCTTTGCATTGGGACGAAGTAAAAAAGGGACTTAAAATGAAAGACTATACCATTCACAATGCCGTAGCCCGTATCAAAGAACAGGGCGATATTTTTAAACCGGTGTTGGGAAAGGGAATCAATATGAAAAAGAGTATTTTGGCATTGGAAAAGCTTTTCAGATAATAAGTTTAAGTTATTGGATTTCCACTTGCCTTCCCTTGTTAACATATAAACTTGTCAACTCCTCCTTTCAACATTATCAACTCTATCAACCTGCCTTTCTACCATAAATCAAACCTTTTTGGTAAAAAAACGAACCTCTCCATATTCAAAATAAAATAGTTTTGAACCAAACAACGTACATACATGCTGATCAAACGATTGATGCCCACATGGATGATGGTCGCTTTAATACTATCTACCCTGCAAGGAATAACTCAACAAAAAGGCCGTCAGGAAAAAGATCTCTCGCAAAACAACTGGAATCTCTGGCCCGACACAGCCGCAACCTGGGAAAACGATTCACTATACACCCCACCCGTTGATATTAGCAAACTACCCGTTCACGAACCTACTGGTGGCTGGTGCCAGCTAAGCCGGGAACAAACCACCACTGGCCGCATCGTTCATTTGCCCGCCACTGTTGAAGAATATTACTGGGGCCGTAATGGCAACAACTTTGGCCTGGCCGGTAATTACCTTGGCGTATCGTGGTTTACAACCAATATATTAGTTCCGCCAACCATGAAAGGCAAACGCATTGTGCTGGATTTTGAAAGCGCCCGCTTTCGCGCAGAGGTTTTTGTAAACAAAAAACTCTGCGGTTACGATATAGTGCCCGGCACGCCATTCGATGTAAACATTACTGAAGCGGCCAAACCCGGCGCTAATAATGAAATAGCCATCCGCATCACTGATCCCAATGGCAACTTCGATTGGCGCGACAGCCAGAATTTTATGTGGGGCGTGTACCGCACTCAACCCACCCATGGTTTTGGCGGTATTACCGGTAAAGTAAAACTGGTAGCAACCGATCGCGTATTTATCGATGATATTTTTGTAAAGAACAAACCCGCCCTCACCGAGGTTGATGTACAGATAACTGCACAAAATACCAGCGCCAGCGTGGTCAATGGTAAATACATGCTTGACATTCACGAAGCTACCCCACAAAAAAGAACTGTATTTCAACAAACCATTACCGGTGTACAATTGGAACCCGGTTCCTCAATAAAAACCATAACAGTAAAACTGCCCGCCGCAAAACTATGGAGTGTTGATTGTCCCAACCTGTATGTAGCCACCGTGCGCTGGGAAGGTAATGGCACCCTCGATAGCACCTCACAACGATTCGGTTTCCGCTGGTTCCAGATAAAAGATATAGCCGGCGATCAGCAATTCTATTTAAACAATAAACGCATTGTATTACGCACATCCATTTCCTGGGGTTTTTGGCCTGAGAATGGGATTGCCCCTTCAGACGAGCTGGCAAAAAAACAAGTGATGGATGCCAAACGGCTGGGCTTAAACATGCTTAACTTTCACCGCACCATTGGGCAACGCAATGTGCTTGATTATGCCGATGAACTGGGGTTGTTATACTTTGAAGAACCCGGTGGTAACTCCTACCCCGATAATCTCTTCAACCCCAAAAACGACCTGGAGAAAAAACAAACCGTGTTTTACCTTACTGCCCGCACGGAGAAATTTCTGCGCATGGTACAGCGCGACAGAAGCCATCCTTCGCTCATCATTTATAACATGCACAATGAGCGTGGCGCCCAGCCCCAAGCTATTGACCGTGCAGAAATGATGGCTGGTCATACACTCGATGAAACGCGCATCATCACTTACAATTCCTGCAATGGGCCTATAAAAGTGAACGAACCCGATCCAAAATACAAATTACACCTGCTGCCCTACGATACCACGTTCTACGACTATGGCTGGTTCGATCAGCACCATGCCGGCGGCCCTGGTGTGTACCACGATAACCTGTACAGCAACCCCACCAACTATGCAAAATATACCGATCACAAAAACGAAACTGTTTACTGGGGCGAAGAAGGCGCCATTGGCGCCCCACCCCGGCTTCAACTGATTCGCGATGCTATTTTAAAAAGAGGAAAAGACATTGGCTGGGAAACCGACAGTTACCTGAAATGGTACGATGCATATGATTCTTTCCTTAAAAATAACGGATTCAGCCAGGCCTATCCCAATGTAGACAGTCTTACCCGTAAAATGGGCAATGTGGCATACTACTATCAGGGCCGCGTGATCGAGAATGTGCGCATCAATAACATCACCGATGGCTATGCCGTAAACGGTTGGGAAAGCATGAAGCTCGAAAACCACTCAGGCATTGTTGACAATTACCGCAACCTGAAAGGCGACCCCGACTTAATAGCCCGGTACAACCAGCTCTTATATGTAGCCGTAAAGCTCAACCATAAAGTGGTGCAGGTAGGCGATACCACTACCATTGACCTGTACC
>CBIMFG010000886.1:0-3144 GCA_966243125.1 uncultured Niastella sp. | reverse complement strand
GGTTTAATTATGTTGTTTGATTGCTAAACAGGATGAATGGTGTACGTTACTACGCCCCAGATGCCCAATGAATCGCAGGATGCATCTACTTCAATAGTTGCGTGCTTTTTGTTTTCGGCTAACAGCCGCAGTTTATTAAATGTTTTTTCGAGCCGCCTGATGAACATTTCTCCATTTAAAATGGCTACCACCACTTTACCACTCTCCGCTTTTATACTGCGATCAACTATAATGGTGTCGCCATCATAAATGCCGGCGCCGGTCATAGCGTCGCCGCGTACACGCATAAAAAAAGTAGCTGGTTTATTACGGATCAGTTGTTCGTTCAGGTCAATACCGCGTTCCATGTAATCATCTGCCGCAGCGCCAAAGCCTGTAGCATCGGCCGTTTTAACATCCTGTTGCGAGAACTTTTTTGTTCCCCGGTACGATGTTTCGTGAAAATGTTCCCCCTCCATATAATTTAATTTTTGATGTACTAAATTATTTAGTAAATTTATGCTAAATTGTTGATCCAATAAAAAATGATTTATGAATACCGGGTTAGTAAAAAACACCCCATTTGCCTGGAATGGCAGCGGTCACCGGGAGTATAAACTGGTTATATATCCTGATGCTGCTGTATATGAAAAGATTATGGTGGAAAAGCAACGGTTCTTTATGAATTATGGCGTTGAAAACGTGACAAAAACATTTCCATATATAATGGTAGCTGGTTTTTATGCGGGCGAAGGCATGGAGGAAACCCTGATACGATGGATCCAACGCATTTGCAGCCAGCACAACAGTTTTGATGTAATACTTAATAATTATAGTGGCTTTCCACAGCACAGCATTTACCTGCGTATTCAAAATCCACAACCCGTGCAACAACTGACCCAGCAATTAAAAATGCTTGATAGTCATGTGCATGCCATGGCCGGTAATACAATTGACCGCATACCGCATATTGCCCTGGCCAGTGAATTACCAGAACCGGTTTATCATGCAAGCCTGCCAGTGTATAGCCGTAAAACATTCAGGGCGCATTTTATGGCAACTGAACTGGTGTTGCTGGGGCGTGACCATCCCTTTGCTGCCGCTAAAACCATAAACGTATTTCGCTTTTTACCAGCTAATCATAAATCTTACATTGAAGTGGCCTGACGTATTATTTCATCTTTAAAAAATCAATTATGAATATCAATATTCAGTCTATACCCGGTTACAGAATTAATGAATATATGTTGGTGCTGAACCCGCATGAGGAGTTGCGCAATAAAATTGCAAAGGTTAGAAATGAGTTCTGCGACAAGTATAAAAATTCGGCTGCTCTTACCGGTAGGCCGCATTTGGCCCTGGTACGGTTTACCCAATTGGAGATGATGGAAGAACGGATAGTACACCGCCTGAAAGTGATAGGAATGGGGTTTCAGCCATTTAAAGTATCGCTGAAAGATTATGGAAATTTTCCATCACACACCATCTTTATAAATGTTACTACCAAAGTACCTGTTCAAAACCTGGTACGGGAAATAAAAGAAGCGCAGCGCTTAATGAAACTGGATACCGAACACAAACCACATTTTATAGATGAACCGTTTATTGCCATTGGCCGCAGGCTGGTGCCCTGGCAATATGAAAAGGGCTGGCTTGAATACTCGCACCGGCATTTTACCGGTTCATTTATCGCAGATAATATGCTGTTGTTGAAACGCCGCGTAGGCGACAGATCATGGCAAATAGCACAACGTTTTGAATTTTTGAATTTACCCGTTACGACAAAACAAGGGGAATTATTTGTATAGTCATGCTTGTAGTGGTATTGTTTTAAGCTTTCAAATTAAAAAATGGGAACCACCTCCTGTCCCGAATTATCGGGATGGGAGCGTCGTACGGGGCAAGTAAAAAGTGTAAAATGAAAGAGACAAAGCAAGACAGTTACCGGGTTACCCCAAGGAAGATGGAGGAACCTGAAAATTATAAAAAAGGCCGGGGCGCCCAGATCAATACAAATAACCGTTTTCTTAAAGACCAGCATGTGCGGGAACATGTTGAAGGCATTGACGACTGGACGGAAAAACAGGAACCTACCCAATACATGGAGCAGGAAGCCAAAAGCCTGGTGAATAAAGTAACCAGTCCCGATGTAGGCATGTGGTACAGTATGAACCCTTACATGGGTTGCGAACATGGTTGTATATATTGTTATGCCCGCAACGCTCATGAGTACTGGGGTTATAGCGCCGGACTTGATTTTGAAAGAAAGATCATTGTAAAAACAAATGCCCCTCAACTGCTGCGTAAGTTTTTGATGAATCCCAAATGGGAAAGTGTGCCCATTAGCTTAAGCGGTAACACCGATTGTTACCAGCCTGCCGAGCAAAAATACCGGTTAACCAGGTCGCTGCTGGAAGTATGCAATTCGTTTAACCAGCCCGTAGGTATCATCAGCAAAAACGGGGGCATGGTACGTGATATAGATATTCTGAAAGAAATGGCCAACAAGAAACTGGCTTCGGTGATGGTTACCATAACCTCGTTGAATGAAGACCTGCGCAGGGTTATGGAACCACGCACCACCACCAGTATGCAACGTTTGCGGTTAATACAGGAATTAAGCCAGGCCGGTGTTCCGGTTGGCGTAATGATGGGACCCATGATACCGGGTTTAAATGATCACGAAATGCAACGCATTATGCTGGCGGCAAAAGAGCATGGCGCTACTTCTACTGCATATACATTTGTACGATTGAATGGGTCGGTTAAATTATTATTTCACGACTGGCTGTATAAAAACTTTCCTGACCGGGCCGATAAAGTATGGCACATGATAGAACAAGGTCATGGTGGTCAGGTAAACGATACCAGGTTTGGGGTTCGTATGCGGGGGGAAGGCGATATTGCCGGGATCATTGCCCAGCAATATCGCAAATTCGGTAAACTGTATGGAATGAATGCTGATGAACTTGATCTGGATACAACCAGCTTCAAACGACCGAGTGCTCAGGGCAGGTTATTTGATTGAGAAATTAAATGAGCTCCCGCCTTCTTTTTTTATCATGATCATTTGTAGTACTTCTTTGGTACGTACAATGTCTTTACACAAACCGGCAATTTCCCGCGCATTGTCCAGAATGTTCAATTGGGCAAGGGATTGTTCCA
>CBIMFG010000885.1:0-3148 GCA_966243125.1 uncultured Niastella sp. | reverse complement strand
CTGTAAACGATTGGTATTATAATCAGTTACACTTCCGGTTCCTGTTAATGTATTTAAATAGTTATAGGTAAATTTCTCACTTAATGCACCTCCATCGTTGGTACGTTGCAGGTATAGTATATTACCATTGGCATCATATGCCGAAGCTCCATTCGTTGGATTTTTGACTGCTTCTTTATTAAAATCAGTTGGTGTAAATGTAGCTGCATTACCGGAAAAGTTTAAGCCGGTTCCCCAGGTACTTTCGTTGAACTGGTACTTATCATCGTACTGATACACATAAGTGGTAGGATCATCTGTTATTGAAGCAGATACCGGCTTTTTGCTAAACCAGGTCATGGCCTTAATGTTACCCATATAACTATCGGCACCCATTCCCGTTGAATTAACTCCTTTAATAGGTTGTACTCCACTGGTGCGGCTATTGGCATAGTCGTCAGGGAAATAATCCAGTACCATACCAAAAGCGTCGGCGAATGTATTGATGCCATCCTGCCCCGGATCCTTTGTTTTATCGCTATTATTGATTGCCTTTAATTGTCCTTGCAAAGTATAAGTATAATCTATTCCCTGAAGCTTGTCTGCCAATTCAACCCTTTTTAATGTCCCATGCAGGTAATAGGTATTGGTTGCCTGCAACTTTTTGGTTGAATTATTGTCTTCCGTATTGGTATAAATCTTCCATAAATCCTTGGTAACAGCATCATATTCATAATAATGTACAAATACCTCACCAGGATCATTCTTTTGGAAAATCTTTTTTATCAACCGGCCATTTACATCATAACTATAATCTGTGGTTTTATAACCAAGACCTTTTATGTAATGGATAGTCCAAACCACATTTCCATCTTCATTGTAGTTAAACCAGGTATTGCTTATCAAATCGGCACTATTCGGCGCGTTGTTAACTATACTACTATACTTTTGGGTCATACTAACTGCGTTACCAAGGTAGGTAACGTCCTGTACATAACTGGAGCCCAAACCATGGCTACTGTTAGCATTATCATAAAATGTTATCAGCACATCTGTTTTAGTTCCGCTGGTTAGTCCGCCTGTAAAACTGGTATTTTCCAAAATGCTGCGCATTGGACTGCCTGAGACCGATAAATCGCTATTGAAGGGAATGCCACTGGCATCAGGCTCATATTCTCCGGCTTCTACGATACGATTCAACGCATCATAGTTTGTATAACTATACCGGCCCTTTGATTTTTGCTCTGCATTTTGCGAAAAGCGGATCTTGCCATCTGCACGAAATACAAACTCAGAAACACCTTTATCTGGCACAGTAGATCTTACCATCATACCCTGTTCATCATATTCATACCTTGACAAAAAGGGAAGGTGATCGATAGAGATATATGGACCGCTTGCTGCATTTATCATTTTTACACCCTGTGGCGCTATGTTTGCTTCCAGCTGACCCAACTGGTTGTAAAAGTTATAGCTTACGTCTGTATATCCGTTGGTATAACTTACGTTTACAGTACCCGAATTAGCAACTGCTCTATAATAACCCCTGTTCAGCGTATTTCCATTAATCAGACTGGTGGCAGTTTCAGTGTTCATGTCGTACAAAGTGTAATCACCACTGATATTTACAGTACTGTTATCACTTAGTATCTTAAAATATACAAACGGGTTACCTCCATTATATTCAGCAGTCTGGTTAACAGGGCTGCCTTTTATGCCTTCCCGATCCTCTATCTGGTAACTTACATCAAACGGCTGGGTTGACTCAATTGAAACGTTGCTTGAATACCCATGGTAAGGTAGCCGCCAGCCTGAAATGGGGCCACTAAAAACCAGCGTAGTAACGTTGTCGAAGTCAATATTATAAACATTTATAACATCAGAACCATGAATACTATTAATGATAACGCCTGCCCCGGGGTACCTGTTTACATACGTTTTATAAGGTAATCCGGATACAGCAGTTAATGCTACGTTGTTTGTTACCATCAGGTCGTTACCAGGCCGGGCCGTCATCAACACTTTACCATTTCTATCCTGTATTACTATGGTTTCTTTTCCATCAGCATTCTTCGCTACCGCCTGTACGGCCTCATTCATTAATGCAGTGGGTAATTTTCCAATACGCCAGTCGTTAAAGTAATAATTCCGTATTTGTAAATAATTGGATAATTCGTTAAAAACCGGTGTAGTATAACTACTTTGCTCTGTGTTATTACCCATTTTAAAAACATCACCCAAACCAGCGGTCTTTTTCATGGCGCCTGTTCCATCGTTATAAATCGTTTGCCTGCTGTATGGATAATTCGTTGTTGGCGTATAAGGTTCAAGATTATTGTTACTACCATAATACCAACCTAACGTACCGGGTACATTCTGTCCGCCAATGGGATCGGGGTTGTTGGTTTTATCGGTTCCATTAAACTGGTCAAAGTTCCGGTAATCATAGGGTGAACCACTAATAGAAAGTACAAAATCCGGTTTATATTGAAATTCGGAACTATTGATGGGTGCAGCCATGGTGGTAACAACATTTCTTCCCAGTGCATCCCGCAAAGGTTGACTGGCAAATACCTGTACATCAGTTGTACCAGTCCCATTGCGATGCAATACCTTCGATTGAGTTTGCAGATCGCGACCAGTTTTATCAAAGAAATGTTTATCCTCATCAATTATATCGCCGTTTTCATCAAAGCTTCTGGAAATAATCCAGTTCATATCACTGTTATTACTTCCTCCGCCTGGTGGCGCGCTGCCTACAATTTCAGCAACGAATTCATCTCCATCGGTTGTTTCAAAACCTATTTCAAACGTAATGCTTTCCAAAGCCTGATACAGCGCTATACTACGATCTCTGCCATAAAATATGGGATTGTCATCAAGAAAAAAATAGGAGGGCTGACATTTGAATGGCACTCGCAAAGTTTTATTTAAGCTATCATAAAGCTGAATCCATCGTGGCAAAGAATACACCTGTGGAATTTCATTCGATAATTTATTTGGATTACCGGTGCCGGCAAATGCAATTTGTATTAGAAAGATCGACAGGAAAAAGGTTATTACATTCATACAGAAGTTCTTGCGCAGTAATGACATATGCAATGATTTGTATATTAATACTAAATTTTTTATAGGAGAGCTCTCTCTTTTTATTAGAGCTCACTCACTG
>CBIMFG010000884.1:0-3155 GCA_966243125.1 uncultured Niastella sp. | reverse complement strand
GTATTCAGGACTTTCAGTTATCTAATAAAAATTCTTTGATCAGTCTAATGATAGTTAAAATAAAGCCGTTAAATGCAAAAGTAAATGTATCCCGCCAGAACGGCGAATTAGTTAGTACAGAAACAACAGGAAGAAATTATGATATAGATCATTACGTAAATATAAGGGTATTTGTTATAATTTGTTTGTCGCCGGTTTAAGAGTTCCGAGTTCCGAGTTCCGAGTTCAGAGTTCAGAGTTCAGAGTTTTTCCCTGAAACTGGTAACCTGCAACCTGGAACTTGCAACAGTTTTTCAATCCTCCTGCAACTTAAGGTCAGCTACTACGGGATAATGATCTGACCAGGGCACCAGGGAGCGGTTGTATTGCAACACGTCGAATCTTTTATCGGCCATAATATAATCAATGCGCAGGGTAGGCGATACAGCAGTAAAACTGCGACCAATGCCGCTTCCTTTTTTCACAAATACATCCTGCCGGTTGCCCTTTATATGAAAATAAGTATATGAATTGGGCACATCGTTAAAATCGCCACAAACAATTTCCGGGTACGGACAGCTATCCAGTTTATTGCGCACCAAGTCAGCCTGAAATCCGCGGAAGGCATAGCCCAGCCGTAACTTTTTTATTATAGAACGGGAGGCCATCATCATACTGTCATCGGCCGATTTTATGATCTCTATGCTCCGGTAATCGTTTTTCTGAAACAGCACCGATTGCAGGTGGGTAGTATAGATCCTGATCTTTTTACCATTTACCAGTAAGTCGGCACTAATAAGGCTTTCGGCGGCCCGTAAATTGGCGGGATCGGGATACAGCACCCGCTGGGTATCAACAATGGGATAACGGGAAAAAATAGCCACCCCGGCCTGAAAACGGCCTGTGGCCCGGCCATAATCTATAACCCGGTAGTAGTAGGGATAATTCAACTGTGCAATGGCGTTGGTATTGCTGGTGGTAAACGATTTTCCCAGCTCCAGAAATTCCTGAAAACACAGCACATCCGCATTCTGCTCTTTTATAAAAGCGATCATGTTTTTGCGGTAGTCCTTGTGCTCTTTTACTTTTTTGTTGTGGTCATCGAACCAGTGCACATTCCAGGTCAATATGCGCAAGGCGCCTTTTTCCTTTTGGGGTTTGAACGAGGACGCGAAGAAATGCATGCCCAGAAAAACACGGATATTTCCAAAGCCAAGCAACAAGGTCAAAGCTGAGAGCACCGCCCATTTTGAACGTAGGATGAGCCAGAAAATGAGGAAGAGAAATGAAAGGATCAACAGCACCGGAAAACCCAGTCCCAATAATGAAAAAAACCACCATTTAGAGGGATGCAGCCATGCATTGGCACAGGCTATCAGGAAAAGCCCTGCAATAACCATGTTCAATATAATGCACAACCGCTTTGTGAATGTTCTAACAAACCGGGCCATATTTTAAAATTACAACTCTTCGTCTTCCGCAGCCCGTTTCAGAATGTCTTTTTCTTCATCGGTGAGAAAACGATAGCCTTGCTGATTGATCTTATCCAGTATTTCGTCAATCCTTTTCTGTGTAATGTTCGGAATCTTTTTATATGGTTGGGTACCTTTTGTATTGTAATGCAGATCGGTTTTTGCAGTTTTCTTCCAGTTTTTCCGGTCGGGGTTGAACAAATTTCCGAACCAGTCAAAGAAGTTATTCATCCAGTTGGTCCAATCGTGCCCACGGCGCATTTGATAAACAAACAGAAATCCAACAACAGCGCCGGCAATATGAGCAAAATGACCGGGCGGGGTCTTTTGCGCTGCTATCAATGAAAAATCAATCACCAGATAAAGTACGGTCAGGATCCACAAGGGAATACCGCCATTTATCATGGGAAAAATGCGGTAATCGGGCGCCAGCGTTGTGGCCGCCACGGCAATGGCCATAATACCGGCCGATGCGCCCATGAGCGTAACAGCTGACCCCATAGGCACCAGTTTGGGCACCAGGTTGTAACACGCTACAAAAAACAGCGCGGCGCCAAAACTGCCGTATATGAAAAGGGGAATGAGTTTTTTATTTCCGGTAAGGTCCTGAAAAATATAGCCGAAGCCCCACAGCCAAAGGAGATTTCCCACCATATCCCAGGGATCGCTGTGCATAAACATAAAAGAAAGCAGCGTCCAGGGGCGGGTCATCATTTTTTCAAAATCGCCAGGTACTACCAGCCAGTTAAAAATGTTCTGGTCGTAGGCGCCCATGTCCTTGTCGGCGATCTTATACACGAGCCAAATGAATTTGAAAATGCAGAACACGATGGCCAAAACGCCAATCAAAAAAACCAGGTTGTTGCCATCCTGGCCCAATCCTATTTTCTTCCTATACCTATCTTCGCTTAGCACGGAATAAATTTTAGTGAATTTACAAAATCATTCTAAAGCCCGCCCCTTGACTTCCACGTTTATTTAACAGCCAACAGGCCGTTAAAGTTGGTAATCGATCAATAAAAGGTGCGCCGGTTGTTCCTGTTCATTGTTATTACCAGAATCAGACCAACAATTGCACCGCCCACGTGGGCAAAATGGGCTACATTGTCTCCATAGCTGGGGTTAACACCGCTAAACAGGTCAATCAGGAAGTACCCGATCACTACATATTTTGCTTTCACCGGAAATGGTAACAGAAAAAGATACAGTGGCGTATTGGGGAAAGTATAGGCAAAACCGGCCATTACGCCGTTAATGGCGCCTGAAGCACCTACCACTGTGGTATTGAAAATAGCTCCGCCGCGCATTCTAAATTCTTCCAGGGAAATGGCGTTGCTGTTTAATTTGTCCATCAGCATATTCAAGCTAACCGCCATAACGCCCAGTTGAACCAACGCTGCGCCCACTCCACAGATCAAATAAAAGATCAGGAACCGTTTGCTGCCCCATACATCTTCGAGCGTTGCACCAAACATCCAAAGCACAAACATGTTCATAATAATATGAAAAGGAGCAAAGCTGTGTAAAAACATATAGGTCACCACCTGCCATAATCCAAATTCAGGATTCTGATAATGATGCAGCGCCAATATATTTACAAACCGGTCGCCAAATGTTAATTCAGCCACCCAGAATAAAACATTTACAATAATCAGGTTCTTTATTACCGGTGGAATACGCTGATACCCTCTCGTTCCAAAATCT
>CBIMFG010000883.1:0-3158 GCA_966243125.1 uncultured Niastella sp. | reverse complement strand
ATGTTACACCTACTTCTGAAGATGCCTCTTATGGTGGAAAGTTCGATCCCAATTTAATGGTGTATCAATTGGAAGCATTTGATGCAGCCGGACCTAATTATCACAAGGCACGTCCATGGGTAGCTGCGCAAAACGACCCATCTACATTTTATGAAACACGCCTTTCCAATAACGAAAGTATTATGTTGGATGGCGCCAACGACAGAGGCTCTTTTAAATTAGGCTATACCCGCAACGAAGAAAAAGGGATTCTGCCCAATAGTAGTCTGAGAAAAAATATTGTAAACTTCAGTACTACTTATGCTATTACTCCTAAATTAACGGCCAGTGCCGCTATTAACTATTCCAAAATTGATGGCAAGGGCCGGTATGGAACTGGTTACAGCGGTCGTAATATAAATCAGAACTTCAGACAATGGTATCAAACCAACGTTGATATCAAAGAACAAAAAGATGCTTACCTCAGAAATCACAAAAATATCACCTGGAACTGGAAAGATCCTGCTGATGAATTGAGTGGTTTAGTTCCCATTTATACTGATAACTACTATTGGACAGTTTATGAGAACTATGAAACTGACTGGCGTAGCCGTGCATTTGGTTACGCATCACTTGATTATAAGGCAACTGATTGGTTAAGCTTTTTAGGACGTATTTCGGTTGATAATTATTCCGAATTACAGGAAGAACGTGTTGCCGTGGGCAGCCAGGGTACCTCATCCTACACCCGCTTCGACCGTACCTTTAACGAGCTCAACTACGACCTGATGGCTAATGTTGACAAGAACCTTACCAAGGACCTTAACTTCAAAGCCCTGTTAGGTACAAACATGCGCCGGTCAAATTCAAATTCAAGCCTGGCTACTACTTCTGGTGGTATGATAGTGCCCGGTTTATATGCCATTTCCAATTCACGGGGAAGTGTGGCGCCGATTGAAACCTATCAACCCATTGCGGTGGATGGCTATTTTGGCGGAGTAACACTTAGTTATCAGGATTACCTGGCGCTGGATGCTACTTTCCGCAGAGACCGGGCATCTACGTTACCGGTTAATAGTAATGCTTACAATTATTATGCAGTATCAGGCAGCTGGCTGTTTTCGCATCACCTTACTAATGTCCCCTGGTTGTCTACCGGTAAATTGCGTGTAAACTATGCAACAGTAGGTAACATGGCCCCATGGGGTATTGTAAGAGATGTATACGATCAACCCACTCCGTTTGGGTCTGCCATCTTATTTTCAGTAACCGATACCAAGAACAATAAAGACATTAAACCTGAAATGACCAAGAGCCGTGAGGTAGGTCTGGAAATGGCCTTCTTTAAAAATCGGTTAGGTTTTGATGTTACTTACTATAAAACAAATACCATTGATCAGATCATTAATGCAGAAGTGTCCGGCGCTTCCGGTTATACCAAAAAATGGATAAATGCCGGTGAAGTAGAGAATAAGGGTATTGAGCTGTCATTATATGGCACACCGGTTCGCACTAAAGACTTTTCATGGACTGTTAATGTAAACTTTACGCGCAACCGTAACAAAGTGGTTTCATTGAACTCTGGTGCTAATAACCTGCAGTTGGGTTCATTTCAAAGCGGGGTAAGTTTGAACGCTACAGTTGGTCAGCCTTATGGAACTATTCAGGGTAAAGACTATCTGTATTTAAATGGCCAAAAGCTGGTGTCTGATACCGGCTATTATTATTCCACAACCACTACTACCAATGTATTCGGTAATGTTAATCCCGACTGGATTGGCGGCGTATATAATACTTTTAGATATAAGAATCTGTCACTGGGCTTCCTGGTAGATGTAAAAAAAGGTGGCAGCATTTGGTCACTTGACCAGTCTTATGGAATCACTACCGGCGTTTATAAAGAATCAGCTGGTTTAAACGACCTGGGCAATCCCGTTCGTAACAGTTTGGCCGATGGCGGTGGTGTAATATATCAGGGGGTAACAAGAGATGGCAAGCCAAACACTAAACGGGTAGTAGTAGATGCAGGCTCCGTACCTGGCTCCACATTCCCACCTCAAGTTGCATACACTTACGATGCCAGCTATGTTAAGTTAAGAGAGGCTAACATTACCTATTCATTGCCGTCAAGCATTTTTGGAAAGATCAAAGCCATTAAAGGAATTGATGTTTCTGTATTTGGCCGCAACTTATGGATCATTCACAAAAACATACCTTACTCAGATCCTGAAGAAACAGTATCTGCCGGTAACTTAATAGGTATGCAAAGTGGTGCTTATCCTACAACCCGTTCTATTGGTATGAATGTTAGACTGAAATTCTAAAACTGAAACAAATCATGAGAAAGATTTTATATTTAGCATTGCCAGTATTGCTATTAGCGGCATGCACAAAAAATATCGACCGTTTTAATACTGACCAAAAAAAGCCTGGAATTGTTCCCGGGTCAATGCTGTTTTCCAATGCAACAAGGAATATGGCAGATGGCTTGATCAACGCCAGTGTAAACATAAATGTTTTCCGGTTTACCATTAACCACCTGGCCATGGCAGTTTACCAGGATGAGGCCAGGTATGATTTTACTACCCGGGGCATACCACAGGCCTGGTGGATAAGGTTCTACCGCGATGCATTAAAAGACCTGGCTGAAGGTGCAAAGGTCATTAGCGCAGATGCCTTTTTAGATCCCGGCATAAAACAAAATCAGCTTGCCTGTATTGATATCATGCAGGTATACGCGTACAATATATTGGTTAACACATTTGGTGATGTGCCATACAAAGCAGCTTTGGATGGCGAAAATCTGTTCCCGGTATACGATGATGCCCAGGCAGTATATATGGACCTGTTAAAAAGACTGGCAGACGACATCAGCAAGTTAAAGACCACTTCTGATGGCTTTGCATCAGAGGATGATATCATAAATCATGGCAGTATTACCAATTGGATAAAATTTGCCAATACCCTGCAATTTAAAATGGGTATGATGCTGGCTGATGTAGACAATGCAAAAGCCAAAGCTATTGTAGAAGCATCTGAGCCAAAAGCTTATGCTACATTTCAGGATAACGGGTTCTTTAAATATGAGAAGAACAGCCCGAACCAAAGTCCTTTGTATTCAGATATCGTATCTGGCGGCCGTTCTGATTATGTGGCTGCCAAAGACCTGATGGACCCAT
>CBIMFG010000882.1:0-3163 GCA_966243125.1 uncultured Niastella sp. | reverse complement strand
CATATTTATTAAAAAGCCTTCTGACTTGTGTCAGGAGGCTTTTTGCTTTTATACCTGTTATACCGTAAAACCAGCCGATTTAACCTGCTGATAATCCCTCCATCGAAGCCTTTAATAGGTTTGGCATGCCTTTTTTAAAAGTTTACGGGTGAAAGCAGGTTGGCAATATTTTAATACCTTACTATGCATCTTATTGCTTGTTGCCTTGCATTCCTGTTTACCCTGTAAACATTGCAACAGGCCGCAATGCACGCCCAGCCAGCGAGTACATTATAGCGCTGATCTCCCAGGCGAACCCACCGGATTTAAAAACCATCCACAGGCCATTCCATTAAAGCGAAAAAAACTAATTGAGATCTCCGGCATCGCTGCCAGTCATCAGAATAAGAACCTGTTGTATTTAAACCAGGACAATGGTAACCCCAATTGTATTTATCTTACCAATACTACCGGGCAGGACCTCGGCAGACTAACCATTTGCGGAAGTGATAACCGCGATTGGGAAGATATAGCGCTTGGCCCTGGCCCCACAGCTGACTGTGATTATATTTATGTTGCCGACATTGGCGACAATCACGCCTGGCATTGCAGCGTTCGCATTTATCGTTTTCCCGAACCAAGCCTTACAACGGCTTCTTTCCCTGTTCGTAAAATGATAAAGAACGCAGAATCTATTGCTTTGCAATATCCTGACAGACCACACAATGCTGAAGCCATCTTGCTTGACCCGCTTACCCGCGATTTGTACATAGTAACAAAGGATGACGATAGTACCCAGCTCTTTGTTGCTTCATTTCCCCAATCAACCCGCCATAAAGTAATGCTTGAACCGGTAATAACATTACCATTCCGTTTAGTAACAGGCGGCGACATTTCCCCCAATGGCCTGGAGATCTTTCTTCGCAATGAAGATTATTACTGGTACTGGAAACGGGCTCAGGGAGAAACTGTAGCGGCTGCATTAAGAAGGCCGCCTCAACAAATAACACCGGTAACCAATGAACCGCAAGGGGAGGCCATCTGCTTTGCGCCCAATCAACAGGGTTACTTTACCTGTTCAGAAGTTGAGAGAAACCAGCAGCCGGTTATTTATTTTTATCAACGGGATTCCAGCCTGATAGCACATTTTTAATGGTATACGCTGAAGCGCCTTCCCATGATCATTATATACGGCATAGAAAGCCGCTTTGGCGAAGTATTTGCGGCAGATATTGTATTGATTTCGTTTCCCCCGAAAATTTTATGTGTCCTTCCTGAAAGCTGGTAACGCTGCTTTTCTTCACTTAAACATAAGGAGGGTTTATGGTAAAAAGAGGAATTTTACAATCAGGTTATGTTCTGTTAGTGGTGCTTTCTTTAGCATCATGCCGCAAGGACATGGGCAAATTCTGCGATTGCAACCAGGATGATATGGTAGCATCTGTTTCAGTATTTGCATCCGGATTTAATAATCCGCGCGGATTAACATTTGGACCCGATGGAAATTTGTATGTGGCTGAAGGCGGTATTGGCGGAACAAATTCAACGGCAGGAAAATGTACCCAGGTGATTCCTGCTGTTGGGCCATACACCGGCAGCAATACCGGCGCCCGCATTTTGAAAGTAGATAAGAATGGAAAGATGACCATTGCAGCCGACAGTTTACCTTCGAGCCAAACAGCGCCTACATTGGGCAGCCTGGTGAGCGGTGTTGGTGATGTAGCTTTTATTGGCAACACCTTGTATGGAGTGTTGGCAGGTGCGGGTTGCTCGCATGGCGTTACAGGAATTCCGAATGGAATTGTAAAAGTGCATGGTAATAAAACATGGGATGTAGTTGCTGATCTCAGTGCCTGGCAAATGAGTCATCCGGTGGCCAATCCTGCACCGGGCGATTTTGAACCGGATGGTACCTGGTATGGAATGGTAGAAGTAGATGGCAGCCTGTATGCATTGGAGCCCAATCATGGAGAAATAGTAAAAGTAAACAGCAATGGGAAGATCGATCGGCTGATCGATATTTCAGCCAGTGAAGGCCATATTGTACCAACTGCTATTGCTTATTATAAGGGAAATTTTTATGTTGGCAATCTGGGCGTGTTCCCCATCTCAGGAAATTCAAGCGTATATAAGATAACACCTGCTGGTAAGATCAGTGTTGTGGAAAAAGGCTTTAGTACCATTTTGGGTATTGCTTTTGATGATGCAGGTGGTATGTATGTGCTTGAAAATACGACTGGCAATATGGAGCCAACACCGGGCACTGGTGATATTGTGCGAATTGATGCTTCAGGAAAACGGCGCACGTTGGTTACCGGTTTAAACCTGCCTACTGCATTGGAGTATGGACCCGATGGTAATTTATATGTTTCCAACTGGGGCTTTGGTCCGCCGGCTAAAGGCGGTGGTGAAATATTGAAAATTAAAATTGATTGCGAACGAAACCAAAAAAACAATTGAATAAATGATCTTGAAAAAGACCGTCTGTAATGGCGGTCTTTTTTTATTTCCATTCACTTAACTTTATCCTGATTTTTTTTCTTTTAAATACTACCATGTGAAAAAACTGATTGGTCTTTCCTGTATTTTATTCTGGTCGTTGGTATTGATTGCACAAAAGCCGGTACCTGTAAAGCCCCGCATACTCATCAGCACTGATATTGGCGGAACAGACCCCGATGATAATCAGTCGATGATCCATTTTTTGATGTACAGCAATTTGTTTAATACCGAAGGCCTCATTTCTTCTCCTTCTTATGGCCATGGCACCAAACAAAACCTGCTTGAGATGATAGCCCTGTACGAAAAGGACCTGCCTAAATTGCAAAAGCATGCGCAGGGTTTTCCTGCGCCCGATGTGTTGCGGGCTATTTGTAAACAAGGCAAACAAGGTGCCGCGCCCTTTGCGGGTTATACAAAAACTACTGAAGGCAGCAGCTGGATAGTAACCTGCGCGCGCAAGAAAAGCAGCCAACCGCTTTGGGTGCTGGTTTGGGGCGGACTGGATGACCTGGCCCAGGCCTTACATGATGCACCTGACATTCGCCAAAAAATAAAAGTATACTGGATAGGTGGACCAAATAAAAAATGGAGCGCTAACAGTTATGCGTATATAGTAGCCAACTTTCCCGACCTGTGTTTTATTGAAGATAATTCTTCTTACTACGGATTCTTTTCAACCAAG
>CBIMFG010000881.1:0-3165 GCA_966243125.1 uncultured Niastella sp. | reverse complement strand
TAACAATGACGACAAAACGAAAGTAGCATTTAACCCTGACAATAAAGAAATAGCCGGGCAGTTGTCAACCTGGCTCGACTTCTGGAGCCCTGGCAATCACGACGACAGAACCCTGGCGATAGTATTTTAAACACACTGCATGAGCAAAACAATAACTGTAACAGCTGTATCGGGCAAAACCTATCAATACGTTGATACAGGCGAGCCTATGCGTGGAGGTGTAAAGGATGTATATTTCAGCCCTGATAAAAAATATGTAGTAGCTATTTACAGGGATAAGCTGGATTTTAATCAGAAAGAGCGGTTAAAGAAGATCACCTCGCATTATATTGACATCATCAAAAGAGATGCTACATCAGCAGATTATTATCTCAATGAAGTGTTTCGCTGGCCGTATGATGTAATTGAAACCAATGGCGGTTTAACCGGCATTATTGTACCCATTTACGACGAGAAATTCTTTTTTAAACGTGGGTACGAAACCAGTGAGCTTTTAAAAGGAAAAGAAAAGAACAGCAAATGGTTTGCCGGCGCCAAATTTCGCAACCCGCAATTTCCGTTACGGCTGGCCAGCCAGGAAATAGGCAACTGGTTAAGTTATTTCCAGATCTGTTTAAACCTGGTGAGGGGTATAAAAAAGAAGCATGCTATGGGCCTGGCGCATTCAGACCTTTCATATAACAACGTGCTGGTAGACCCTGTTACCAAATCGGCCGTTATTATTGATATAGATGGCCTGGTGGTACCAGGTTTGTTTCAACCCGAGGTTATTGGTACCGCGGAATTTATTGCCCCTGAAGTACTGGCCACCAAACACCTCAATAAAACGGATACCCAACGCATACTACCCAGCCGGTTAACCGATCTGCATGCGCTGGCCGTTTTAATCTATATGTATTTACTGCATCGCCACCCGTTGAAGGGTTCAAAGGTGCATGACCTGGATACCGAAAAAGACGACCTGCTTTCGATGGGTGAAAAAGCGTTGTTTATTGAACACCCAACCGATAGCAGTAACCGGCCCAAAATAAACCAGGTATCTAAATGGGACCTGCCCTGGGCCGATGTAGCAAAGCTGCCGTATACCGTTACGGGGCCGTATTTAAAAACCCTGTTCGATCAGTCGTTTATTACAGGATTGCATAATCCGGCGCAACGGCCACCCGCCGATGCCTGGGAACAAGCCCTGTTAAAAACAACCGACCTGATACAACCCTGCAGCAACCCCGCCTGCGAGCAAAAATGGTATGTATTTGACAATACGGCCAATCCGAAATGTCCGTTTTGCGGAACGCCCCATAAAGGCACTTTACCGGTACTGGACCTGTATTATCAATTCAAACCCACGGTTTGGAAACCGGAAAATCACCGGTTAATGGTGTATCACAACCAATATCTTTTTCAATGGCACGTTAACAGGAATGTTATCAGAAATGAAAAACTGACCGCCGAACAAAAAATTCCGGTGGGTTATTTTACGTTCCATAACAATGAATGGGTGCTGGTAAATCAAAAACTGGATTCATTAAAAGATATAACTGAAGATAAAGAGATACCCATCGGGCAAATGGTAACCTTAACAGACGGCAAAAAGCTGTTATTGTCCAAATCGGATGGCGGCAGAGTAATAATCGTAACAATGGCAAACAAACCCTAAAAAATAAAGAAAGTATGAATTGGCATGACCTATCAACGCAATTTCAGTACATCGTTGACAACCCCGGGCAGGCGGCCTCAGTGATCCTGATCCTGATCGTAATTGAAAGTTTACTTTCAATTGATAATGCTGCCGTGCTGGCTACCATGGTAATGGATTTACCCAAAGAACAAAAAAATAAAGCACTGAAATATGGCATCATAGGCGCGTATGTGTTCAGGGGGCTGGCCATTGTATTTGCTTCTTTCCTGATCAAATTATGGTATTTAAAACCATTGGGCGGTTTATACCTGCTTTACCTGGTTTGGGATTGGTGGAAAGGAAAACAATCTGAAGACAAAGAAGATGATTACTTTGATAAAAAAGGCAACTGGCTGTATAAAATAACCGTTGGTTCGCTGGGTAACTTCTGGGCTACCGTGGCCCTGGTTGAGTTGATGGATATGGCTTTTTCGATAGACAACGTGGTTGCCGTAACGGCTTTATCAACTAACCTTATTATTGTTTGGACGGGGGTTTTTATCGGCATTCTGGCCATGCGGTTTGTTGCCCAGGCGTTTGTTAAACTGATGGAAAAATATCCTTTCCTGGATACCTGCGCCTTTATTGTAATTGCCATTCTGGGTGTAAAACTGGCCTTATCAACGTATACCCACTTTCAGCCCTGTACCAGATTCTCGGTCTTCCTGGAAGGGGAAAGAGCCTGTTTGGAATCAAAAGGAATTACTCCGCCGGCTGAACATACATTGGTTTGGGGCGATGTGGTTACTTCTGGTTTAACCATTGGTATCTTCCTGATCCCAATTCTTGTTTCCCTGTTATCTGCTTCAAGACCTAAAAACGTGGAGCCCAGTTAGTTTTCTGATCAAATAACTACCTTATATTCAATTGCACCGGCCTTTGGCTGGTGCAATTTTTTTTAGCCTCTACCTGCCTATCCGCTTCACCATTACCTGGTGGTTATCCTTTGCAAAATGCTTTTTTCGGGTATCCTTTACGGCTAAGACCTTATTCTCATCAATGGGCCGGTAACCATATTCGTAACAATAATAGTAGTGTTCTTTTTTATCGGGGTGATAATGTTCTGTGATGTATCCAAACTGAAAACCCTTTTCAAGCAGCTTTCTTCGTTCCACCACCAGTACCTTTTTATCAAAAGGCGCCAGTAACTCCTCCAGTATGCGCCGGTTCTTTCGTAAAATATTATTGATGTGCCGCACCAATGGGCTTGTATAACTATTCATCCGGTTGTTGTAGTTATTCCGGCAGTAGTCATCGCAAAACTTTTTATCAGCGCGTCCTTTAAGTGGCTCTTCGCAAGCCAGACAGATTTTATCAGTCATTATCAAAGGTTGAATGGCTATGAATAATGAAAATACAAAATATAACCGTTTTTAAACGACAAACAAACGCTTAAGATCGAGTATAAACGACTAAATACCGGGTAATGCTTTCCGTGGGTTGCATCTTTGAGTTGTCAAATCGAACGGCGCGCCAGATAGACTGAA
>CBIMFG010000880.1:0-3167 GCA_966243125.1 uncultured Niastella sp. | reverse complement strand
TGGTTGTTTGAGCGGGCCATATCCTTCATGCGATCGAGCATCTTGAGGCTTTGGTGATAAAGCCCTTTGTTGTACAGGATGCGGGCATGATCCATCATCTCATGCAGCTGAATGTCGATGTTGTTCTCATTTTTAATGAGGCGCAGGCTGCTGAGGATTTGTTTATATAAATGGGCCTTTATGTTTGATAACTGCTGCTTTTTCAGGTCTTTATACTTACTCAGTAGTAAATTTTCATCGTAAGTGTCCATTTTATCAAGGGCATCAAAAAGCTGCACAATTTTCAGGTTCTCACTGGATGAATTTCGTTGTACATACAGCTTGAAATTGCGTTTCTCCGATTTTTCCAGCGATTTCACCAGCTGGAATAAGGCGTCTGTGGAACGGTTGGGCATCGTAATCAAATGTCGTTAAAGTCCTTGACAATCAAAGGTTTTGGACGGGTTCACAGTATTTAAATAGTGTAAATTAAGTACAAATTTAGTTTTTGAAGTTACTTAAACAGGAATAATTTCGGTTCAGCAGGTTGTTATTCTCTTTAATAGCAAGCAACACATAATCGAACAGCCTGCTTTTTTTAAATAAAATCCTACTTTATAGAGTCACCTATGCCAAAGAACAAAGTCTATATTTTCGACACAACATTGCGCGACGGCGAGCAAGTGCCAGGCTGTAAATTAAATACCAAGGAGAAGATAGAGATTGCTTTGGCCCTTGAAGAATTGGGTGTAGATATCATTGAAGCTGGTTTCCCCGTTTCCTCACCTGGCGATTTCAAAAGTGTGAGCGAAATTGGATCAGTGATCAAAAATGCAGTCATATGTGGGTTAAGCCGGGCCGTGCTGAAAGACATTGAGGTAGCTGCCGAAGCCTTAAAAACAGCTAAAAGATCTCGTATTCACACGGGAATTGGAACATCCGATTTTCATATTAAATTGAAATTCAACAGTACCCGTGAAGACATTCTGGAACGTGCTAAACAGTGCGTTAAATGGGCTCGCAACTTTACTGATGATGTTGAATTTTATGCCGAAGATGCCGGCCGTACCGAGAACGAGTACCTGGCCCGCGTGGTGGAAGCAGTGATAGCTGCCGGCGCCACTACGGTAAACATTCCTGATACAACAGGTTATTGCCTGCCGCATCAATATGGCGAGAAGATCGCATACCTGATCAACAACGTACCCAACATCGACAAAGCAGTTATCAGCTGCCATTGTCACAACGACCTGGGACTGGCTACCGCTAATTCAATTGCCGGCGCCATGAACGGAGCCCGCCAAATAGAGTGTACGATAAATGGTTTGGGTGAAAGAGCTGGTAACACCTCACTGGAAGAAGTGGTAATGGTGATACAGCAACACCAAACGCTCGGTTTTTATACCGATATTAAAACACAACAACTGAACCCATTGAGCAGACTGGTTTCCGACACCATGCGGATGCCTGTTCAACCAAATAAAGCTATTGTAGGCGCCAATGCATTCTCACATTCATCAGGTATTCACCAGGATGGATTTTTGAAAGATGCACAAACCTACGAGATCATTAACCCCGAACAAGTAGGGGCTGATGGAAGCAAGATCGTACTAACAGCGCGCAGCGGCCGAAGCGCTTTAGCCCATCGGTTTCATAAACTGGGATTCATGTTCAACCGCAATGACATTGACGTGTTGTACGAACAGTTTTTGAAAGTGGCAGACAGGAAAAAAGAAGTTGAAGATGAGGATCTGAAGGTATTGGCAAATCAATACCAGGCCGCCACAGTATAGTGAGCAGTATTTTCTCATAATCATGTAGTTTTTGTTACGCGTGGTGCGTCTGCACCACGCTTTTTCTCAAAACCAACCAGCCCTATTATTAATAAAAGTTTTTTTGTGTCGCGCCTGATGGTGCAACCCTTTAAAAAGGTTGGCACTGGTTAGGCTATAGGTGTATGAAAGCATGCGGCAATTTGATAACCGTGTCTTGAAACTCCGTTATATGGAAAAAAATATCGTTGTTATAGAAGGTGATGGCATTGGTCCTGAAGTAACCCGGCAGGCAGTAAAAGTATTGAATGCCATTGCCGAGCAATTTGGTCACGAGTTTCATTACCAATATTGCTTAATGGGTGCCGATGCCATTGATAAAACCGGCAACCCACTGCCCGACGAAACGATTGAAGCCTGCCTCAACAGCGATGGAATATTATTTGGCGCTATCGGCCATCCAAAATACGATAACGATCCTTCCGCCAAAGTGCGCCCCGAGCAGGGCCTGCTGAAATTGCGGAAAAGCTTACAATTGTTTGCCAACATTCGACCAGTAATCACGTACCCCTCACTTCAACACTTATCTCCTTTAAAAGCCCAGCAATTAGAAGGAGTTGATTTTATAATCTTCAGGGAACTGACCGGCGGCATTTATTTTGGGAAGAAAGAATTAAGTGAAGATGGCAACAGTGCTGCCGACGACTGCGTATATACGCGTCCCGAAATTGAACGCATTGCACACCTGGCATTTCAATATGCCAAACAGCGCCGCAAAAAGCTAACCTTGGTTGATAAAGCCAATGTGCTGGAAACATCACGCCTATGGCGCAAAGTAGTACAGGAAATTGCAGCACAGTACAGCGAGGTGAAAGTAGATTTTCTGTTTGTTGACAATGCAGCCATGCAGATCATATTGAACCCGAAACAATTTGATGTAATACTTACGGAGAATATGTTCGGCGATATCATCAGCGATGAAGCCAGCGTGATCAGTGGTTCTTTAGGCTTATTACCATCGGCATCAATAGGGGCCGGAGTAGCACTGTTTGAACCTATACATGGTTCATACCCGCAGGCTGCCGGTAAAGACATCGCCAACCCGCTGGGATGTATTCTATCTGCCGCCATGTTGCTCGACCATTTTGGACTGGCTAAAGAAGCAGAGGCAGTAAGGCTTGGGGTAGAATGGACGCTGGTAAATGGTTTTGTAACAAAAGATATTGATCCGATTAATTTTTATTTCACCTCTACCATTGGTGAACTGGTGAGCGACTTTGTAGCGAACCGCATACCAGGTGGGGTAAATAAGGCTAATATAGAATTGCGGAAGTCGACGATCATATAATAAGGTACCTGGTACATTATTCTTCAGCAATTCGGGGCCGAAAAACAAAAAGTTAGAAAAAAGCTCTT
>CBIMFG010000879.1:0-3167 GCA_966243125.1 uncultured Niastella sp. | reverse complement strand
CAGCTCCATATAGGTAGCTGAGTTGGTAACCAGTTTAGGCAGTCTGGTTGGCTTGGAAATGCCTACATTATAATTATAGGAAAGCGAAAAGCCACCGCCTTTGCCTTTCTTTGTTTTAATTACAATTACGCCATTGGCGCCGCGCGAACCATAAATAGCAGCAGAAGCGGCATCTTTTAATACCGACACCGATTCAATATCATTGGCATTGATGGCGGATAAACTGCCCGGTATGCCATCTACAATAACCAGCGGATTGGTACCAGCGCCGCTGAACGTGCCCACCCCTCTTATTAACAGTTGCAGGTTTTCATTGCCGGGCTCGGCTGAGTTTTGCGTAACAGATAACCCCGGTAATTGTCCCTGCAATAAAGAAGCTGGGTCGGTAGCCACGCGTTTGGTAAGATCCTCACCCGTAACGGAAACTACAGAGGCAATGTTTTTATGGCGGCTTTGGGTGCGGTACCCCACCACCACTATGTCTTCATTTTGTACGGCAGTTGTTTGCATGACCACCTCCACCGTTTGATCGGCTGTTGACGCAATAAGCTGTTGCGACTGATAACCTACATAAGAAATGGTAATGGCTGTACCAGCTGGTACCCGTAAAACAAACTTGCCGTTTTTGTTGGTACTAACAGCGGTACTTTTTTGCGAGTTGGCAACCACACTGGCCCCCTCCAATGGTTTTCCGGAAGCCGTTACTGTTCCCGATACGGTTACAGGAGCCGTATCCTGTGCATAGCTGCTCACAGCAGCGATCAGGAAAAAGAATAAAAAGGAACAGACAATTTTTTTGTGATACGCAGAGAAAGACTGGCGTTTGCAGCAATCAATTATACTCTTCATACGGTGCAAGCATTTGAAATGAAAGAAATAGGTAACCTTAATTTATAAACAGACTGCTTCGGCAATAGAATGCCTATCACAGAGCAGCACATTAGCCCTGTTCATTAAAACTAACCTGTTCTATACTATCCTATACTATTGCACAAATATATTATTAACTTTTTGTTTGCATGCAAAAAATCTTTTGGTTATATAAATACCGCATTCGATGGTAACCCATAAAAAAAGGATCATGATTATATGATCCCGGTAAAAAAAGAAAAAGCAGTGGCTTATATTATCTGTGTGGCGGATTGGTTTGTGGAATAGTATATGTATCACCACGTGCCAGCAAGTGTACTTTCAGATCCCGGATGGAGATGGCCTGCTTATCGGAAAAATCGGTAAAGTTTGTTTGGCTAATGTTGGCGCCATCCATAACGATCACGGTACCGCTGCCAATCACTTCTGCTTCGAGCCCGTTGCGAACAACAACAGCAGTATCTTCTTCTATACCTAATCCAATGGAGGATGGATTGGAAACAATTACCTGCGCCATGCGCACAAACCTGCCGCGGTGTACAAAATGCGTATCAATGCATACGTCTTTTAAAAACTCCAAACCGGTGGTGATCTTTATTTCGCCGCTGATCTGTTCTACATCCTTACTGCCTGCATAGATCATAGGTGTTGAAAGGGCCATGGCGCCGGCGCTGGTACCGCCTATGACCACGGGCGAGTTAATGTATCTTTTCTTTAGTTCTGTTAGCAGGGGCGTTCCTCCATATATAGTAGTCAACTTTAGTTGATCGCCACCGGAGAAGAAAAAAGCATCGGCTTCCTCAATGCGTTCCGTAATTTGATCGGTCAACACTTCTTCCCGCGAATTATGGTGAAAATGCCGCACCTCTGTTATCTCCAATTGTTTAAAAAGCTTTTTATATTCCTTGTATGACTCCTGCCCTTCCTCACTGGCTGTAGTAATTACTTCAATAACCGGGTTCTTCTTTTTGATGTAACTCACGAGATCTTTCAATACTTCCAATTGGATAACATTTTCATGTTGCCCTTCCTGATCAGGCTGCTCCCCTTTGTTTTCTTTCCCGCCAATAATAACCAGTATGCCTGCCGGCGTTGGACATTCTGTTCTTTTTTCATTTTTGTGTTCTGCCATAATTAGTACCAGAAAAAAAGTATGCCATGCAATGGATGGTGTAACAATTGCAAGCGATAACCTATGCAAACAGTTGTTCAAAAATTACATGCGCTGCTTGAATCAAAGCGCGAATTAAAGCAGGCGGTAACTACTGCCTTACAGCAAGCCAATGAACCAGGGTTGAAGGGTTTGGCAGACTTTTATCAATACCTCGATAACATACTAACACATATACCAACAGAAGAAGCCCTGATGCCCTCTGTACGCCAGTTTTATTTTGTGCTGGGCCAGGGGCCCGCTGACATCCTGAAAAAAGATGCAGACTTCAATGCCTGGGTAAACGAGTTTGTACAGGCAAGGGGCAGCTTTATGGATACGCCTGCATCAACCGCAACACTCAACAGCTTCATCAATAATCCTGCGTATAAAATTGAAGACTATATAAATGTACCGGGCGGCTGGCTCTCGTATAACCAGTTTTTGGCCCGGCAGTTAAAACCGGGAAAAAGACCAATAGCAGAAAGATGTAATGACAGGGTTATTGTTTCTCCGGCCGACAGCACCTTTATGGGTTCATGGCAGATTGCTGCCGATTCAACCATAACAGTTAAGGGCGAAACTTATTCTATAAACACCCTGTTGGCGGGGAGCAAGTATAAGGATTCATTTAATAAAGGCATATTTACCCACAGCTTTTAGCCATAACTGATTATCACCGGTTTCATGTGCCGGTAAGCGGTATTATAAAAGAAGTTAAAAAGGTTCCCGCCACCACCTGGATCACTGAAGAAAAAAAGCCAGATGGCTCTTTGGAAAATACCGACGATGTGGGTTTTCAGTTTACGCATACCCGCGCACATATAATCATTGAATCTCCTGTAGGGTTGGTGGCTGTAATGCCTGTTGGCATGGGCCATATTTCATCGGTAGTTATTACCGCTGAAGAAGATACAGCATTGGTAAAAGGCGACGAATTTGGTTATTTTGCTTTCGGCGGTTCAGATATTATCATGTTGTTTGAAAAGCCGGTAATGCTTCATGCAAAAACCGGCACGCACTATAAGCAGGGCGAACAAATTGGCGCGCTATAAAAATTTTTCCCTGATGATCTGCAACAATTCATCCGCTGGTTTAAAGCCGGTTATCAAAATGGCAGGTAAGGCAGCCCGTTTAATAAGCAGGG
>CBIMFG010000878.1:0-3169 GCA_966243125.1 uncultured Niastella sp. | reverse complement strand
AACGTTTATCGTATTGAATACAATCAAACATTGGGCGTGGCAGGCCGGATGGCCGACGCATTCCCGGGTACTACGCCCTAAGGAAAGGTATGGATTAAACAAAAGCGTTTAAGCGATATGCATTTTGATATCGTTTTTGGCAATACAATAATTGATTCTTTGCGCTAAAGGGGGATATTCAAACATGGCATGACTACAGAAGACACTATTCAGGAGATAGTTCTTCTTCAAAGAAGATTGTTCTTCGTGAAATAAAGAACGGATGGAAAAAGTAACATAAGAAATAACATCCGCTACAATCAGAATGGTCGCCTTACCAATCTTCTTCATAGGTAACAATTAGTCGATCACTATATAACAAATTGAATGCCACTTGTTATTTAATAGTAGATTTACGATATCATTACCTGATTAACAGATCAACTGGTTAACTCGTCAACTTACTAACTTAACAACCTCTACAGCCGAATGTAACGCGGCCTCTACTGTTCCTCCATTCATTCCTTCGTATAAACCTTCACCGGCAAAAAACAAAGTATCCTGTACAGGTTTATTTATTAAAGCACGTGCATCGGTAGTAAATAATTTATTATAACTATAGGCGCCTAAACTGGCTGCATTGTTTTGCCACTTAGCTATATGCGAAGCGGTTACTAATGATTTTATTTGTTCAACAGACATGGAAAAAATATTCGCCAGTGAATGCAGTGCATCTTGTAGAACAATACTATTATCAACTTCAGTATAGCTTGCGGCTTTGGGTCCGCCATGCCAGCCGGTGAGAATGGCATCTGTGCTGGGTAACTGTGTCCACCAGGTTCTGATGGGTTCTTCGCTCAGGATAAAACCAAGATCTTCTTTATGCTGTAACCAGAAGGGTTCTGAAAATTGAATGATCACTTTTAATACCGGTCCAAACCCTATTTGCTGAAAGGCCTGCATTTGTGCATGGAGGGCCGGTTCAAATGTAATAGCAGTACTATGTTCGTGCTTCGCCTGCAATACACCTACAGGCAGGGTGATGATGGCTTTTTGTGCAGTAAACACCCGGCCGTAGGCAGTAATGGCTTGTACCTGGTTGGGTTGCCAGCGAATGGTTTTTACCGGGCTGCCACAATGAACGCTGCAACCATCGGCCATACTTGCTTTTTGCAGGTATTCCATCAGCTGTGTATAGCCGCCGGGAATGCGGTACTGTTCCTCCTGTTCATGGCTCCATTCGTTGCGCAGACCGAATACACTTACGTTGCCAGGGTCGGCCACATCAAACCCTTCGGCAAATAATTCAGCCTGCTTTCGTATTGCCTCATATTTTTCATCGCCGAAATATTGTTGCAGAAAATCCCTTAGGGTCATATCGTTTTTTAGTTCAGCCATCTGTTCTAACAACTCATCCCATACCGCCACAAACCCTTCCTGCGACCATTCACCATTTTTTACCCGCATAAACTGGCCGCCTACCGGCTCGTACGCAAGCCCCGCTTCTTTCAACAGCTCCATGGTCAACGGCAGTTTGCCATGCATAAACTCAGCGCCTTCTTCAATGGGTTGTAGAAATCCAGGCGGTTGAATGGTATGTATCCTTCCGCCAATACGATCGTTGGCTTCCAATACCGTTACTGCATGGCCAGCTGCTGATAACTTTCTTGCAGCCATTAATCCGCTGGCACCAGCTCCTATTATTATAATTGACTCTTGCATAGTTTTACTTTTTTAGCACAGGTTTTAATACATCCAAAGAACCATCGATCTTCTCCGTAACTGAAAGCCCTAAAATATGAGCCACCAGCGGATACACGTGCACGTTCTCAAAGGCCGGAATTTGTAATTGCTTTTTAAACGCCGGTCCCCAGGCATAAAACGTGGCCTGCATTTCGGGCAGGGCATTATCAAACCCATGTTTTCCCACCAGGCTTCGCCGCCGCCGAAAGTTAAACGATTTGGGCGCATGGGGCACCAGTATCATATCACCAATACGCTGGTAATAATCATCGGCAGCGCTGTAATGCCAGCGGGCCGGTATTTCATGGGCAAGGTACACATCAAAATCAATTGCCTGCTCCTTCAATGCCTTGTAAGTTGGTTGTATATCACTGGCATTATTGGCATACAGGTGTACCAGCACATCCCCATCGGGCACTTTGAATTTGGTGGTATCAATGGCCGAAGGCATGGGCAGCTGATGAACCGTATCGGCAGCGATCATACCATGATCGCTCAATAAAATATAATTAATGGGCAGCTTCAACGAATCGGTCATGCGTACCATTTTGCCAATACTTTCATCAACAAACTGCACTGCTGCTGAGGCCTGCTTTGATTCGGGGCCATACATATGTTCTTCATGATCTACCTGCGGCATATAAAAAGTGATCAGGTGCGGCCGTTTGTCTTCAGGCAGCGTTAACCAGTCTTTTACCGCTTTAATACGGGTATCTATATCAATGGAATCGCTGAACCGGTAATAATAAGATGGCCGTACGCCTTTCACCGCCGACTCAGAACCTACCCAGTAAAAGCTGGCCGTAACCATTTGCTGTTGTTCAGCCAGCACCCATAAAGGCGTACCGTTGTACCAGCTGCTGTCTTCTACTGCTTTGCGATTGCCGAGGCGATAGAGCTCGTTTCTTTTCTTATCATAAAAAGTATTATCAACCAGTCCGTGGTGGGCGGGGTACAAACCGGTTACCAGCGTATAGTGATTGGGAAAGGTAAGCGAAGGGTACGAGGGTATCATGGCTTTGGCCGCTACCCCACCGTTGCGTAGTTGTTGTAAATGAGTAGCGTGGTATTTATCAACCAGGTCATACCGCAATCCATCAACAGAGATCAGTATCACATATGGTTTTTGTTGCTGTTGTTTACTGTTACTTCGGCCGGGTATTATATGTTGGGTAGTATCTACCTGGGCCGGTAATAAGCCAGGTAAAAACAAAATGAGCAATGCAGATACTATTCTCATGTGGTTTTGTTTGCAAAAGTAATTACTATGTATTAAAGTATTTTAAAATCAAACAGATCAGGATGGTTTTGCAATAATCAACAACTAACTTCCTACAGTATCCGTACACCCCCCTATGCTGCCCAACGATTGCCAAGCTAACTAAAACTCAGCCATATGAAGTTCGCATTTACTTATCCTGCGAGCAAGGGCTTGCTACGCCCTTTT
>CBIMFG010000877.1:0-3181 GCA_966243125.1 uncultured Niastella sp. | reverse complement strand
CAGTAAAGCAAAAATATAATCGTTGTGGCTGATGGTGGTGGTATCTGCAGGCGTATTGCGATACACCCGAAAGGTGCGCGTGTTGTATCGGTTTAAACAATTGCGCGTGCCAAACCACATAAAACCAGCACTGTCCTGTGCAATGGAAATTACCGAACTTTGCGACAAACCATCTTCAACAGATAAATGGGTAAAGCTGCGCGTGGTTGGTTGTTGTGCGGCGCAAAAAATACCTGCGCACAAAGCCCAACATAAAATGAGTGCAGATGGCCAATGCAAAAGCAGCAACGTATGAAGTTTGGTTTTTAACACGTGGTTTACAAAGGTAGCCAAAAATTCAGCAGGGTTTGTATATTGCCAACAATGAGAATAAAACGACAATAAGACCTGACATGTTTGACGAAAACTTTTTTATTACACTGGAATGGGAAGTAATTCCCAATGCATTGGCTGAAATTGACCACGCTATTACCAAATGGTTCTGGTGCGATGGTGTTACTACAATATCTGATAGCTATTACACAAAGAAATCTGTTCATGATAACAGATACGTACCATTGAAGGCGTATTTTGGCGAAGACGGCCAAACTGAATATGAGCTTATTTTATATTTTGGTCCCAAGGCATTAAGCCGATATGCACGGGACCTTTCTATTTTGGAATGCATACCAGCTACAAACGCTGCAGAATGGTTTGCTGTTGATATTGAACAACTAAAAATTGAGATACAATTACTGTAATATCCACTTGCGTCCTGTTAAAAGCTGGTGTACCTTTGCAAAACCAACCTTTATTTTATGACCCTCACATGACTACCTCCGACGTTTACGCCCAAACAATTACCCACTCTAAACGTTACACATATTTGAATTGTGTTAAAACCCATACTTTATGTCAAACTTCATGACGAACCTGATTGAAAAAACTGTTGTAATAAATGCATTGGCAACTGACGTTTGGAAAGCATTAACGCAGCCGTTCCTGATGAAACAATGGATGGGCGATAACGATATGAACTTACACATTCAAACCAGTTGGGCTGTTAATACCCCTATTACGATCTCAGGCTTTCACCACCTGCCTTTTGTTAATAAAGGCACTATATTAGAATACGATGAGGAAAAAGTATTGAGTTATTCGCACAACAGCTCTTTATCGCACCTGCCCGATGAGCCGCAAAATTATTCGGTAATAAAATTCAACCTCTCTCCTGCCGATAAACAAACCGCCTTAACATTAACCATTAGTAATTTCCCAACTGAAACCATTTACAAGCACCTGGAATTTTACTGGCAATCGACCATTGTGCTGTTGAAGAAATTTATAGAAAACAGCAAACTGATGTAAATAGTCGAACAGGAGAAATACTCATTTTTGTATTACCTACACTTTATTTATTCTGAATGAGGCATTTACGTGAAAAACTACCATTATTAAAAAGCCATAAAAGGGCTTGCTGGGCGTAAGGTATTTTTATAAATTTGTAACGGAATAAACCATACTATATGGCTATTGACGCGCCGGTTAAACCACATTATGAAGAGGATACGGATGTATTGACTGCATTAGACGAACCATACAGTCTTATTGTATGGAACGATGAGGTAAATACATTTGAATGGGTTATTGAAACCCTGGTTGAGGTATGCGGCCATTCAACTGAACAGGCTGAACAATGCGCCTACATCATCCACTTTCAGGGAAAATACGCTGTAAAGCAAGGATCTTACGATGACCTGAAACCCCAATGCGATGCCATTACCGACCGTGGTATTGGCGCCACACTTGAAGTACTGACCTGACTTTTGCCTCGCCTTTTTTAGAAAAACACTACCGCAACTCCAGCATGCCCTTATTTGCTTTGGATAATGAAATAATATTCCCCCCTGTTCACCTGGCTGAACCAGATGGGCTATTGGCGGTAGGCGGTGATCTTTCAACCGAACGTTTATTACTGGCGTATCGCCAGGGTATTTTTCCCTGGTACGAAGGACAACATATTTTATGGTGGTGCCCCAACCCGCGTTTTATTTTAACGCCGGCTACGCTGAAGGTGAGCAAAAGCATGAAACAATTGTTCAAAAGAGAAGCCTTCACCTTTACCATCAATAAAGCCTTTGCAGAAGTGATCAGTAATTGTAAGGGCATCGACCGGCCCGGTCAAAGCGGCACCTGGATCACCAATGCGGTGAAAGAAGCGTACATCAGATTGCACAAACTAGGTGTTGCGCACAGCGCAGAAGTGTGGTTGAATAACGAAATGGTAGGTGGTTTGTATGGAATAAGAATGGGCAAAGTATTTTTTGGCGAAAGTATGTTCAGCAAAGTAAGCAACGCCAGTAAATATGCTTTTATCAGCTATGTGCACCAGCTGGTACAGGAAGATGTTGAGTTGATAGATTGCCAGGTTTATACCGAACACCTAGAAAGCCTGGGTGCTCATATGATACCGAGGGATGAATTTATTCAACTATTACAAGAACTCATTCCTTAGTTACAGGTTGCATGTCACAGGTTACAGGTGCGCAGTCTTCCGTTTTCCCTGTAACATGAAACCTGAAACCTGAAACTACTTCGCGTACGTAGCCACGGAATAATGTTTAAGCGATGTCACCTTCAACTCATCATTTTTCACATACACTTTTTTATACTCCCTAAACTGATCGTGGTTATCCATAAAGCCTACAATGCAGGAATATTTATCGTCGCCTTTTTGAATAACAGGTTTGGGTAGGGTGCCTACATTGGGAAGAAACAGGGTATCTTCACCTTCCATCTCTTCGTACTTTAATTTCATTACGTACTGAAAAGTTTTAGACGTTTCATACAGCTTCACTGAAAAATACCAGTCGTTTAACGGATTTTCTGTTTTTTGTTTGTATTCCGCCACCGGCGCAGTACTTACCGTAGAGCGATACATGGGAACTTTCTCTGCAGGCGGTGTTTGCGCCGCAGCCGCCGATTTTGAGGCACCATCTGCTTTGGCTGTTTCTTTGGGTGCTGTTTCACGACACCCCGCAGCAATTAAACAGCAAAGCAACAAATTACCTTTTTTCATAGTATTTTTTATTTTTACAAAAGCGTTGCATAAACTTCCGCAACTATAGTACCAAAGTAAATTAAAAATAAGAAATGAAGAATGAGGAATGAGAAAGTAAAGAAATATTGAATGTTGAATAAC
>CBIMFG010000876.1:0-3184 GCA_966243125.1 uncultured Niastella sp. | reverse complement strand
GGGTAAATGAAAAGCTTTGGGAATCTTCTAAAATAAAGGAAGAACTGATCGGGTGGTTTTTTAAAACCTGCTCGGCTTTCATCGACATGATGGATACTATAAAACGCGATACCCAGCTCCATATTAAGCTGGGGAAGTATAAGGAGGTGCTGCAGCTTTTAAAGGACATTCACATCGATAAAGAAAAAGGGAGCTTATATAAAATGCTCGATACCATTTTTTTGACCATGTTCCCGAATTTCATTGCCTCCTTTAATGCGCTTTTACCCGAGGAAGATCAGATTTGGCCAAAAACCGGCGAAACGTTGAACGCTACGGTAAGAATATTCGCGTTGATGCGCCTGGGAATAACCGGGCATGAGGCCATAGCCAAAATACTGGACTACAGCGTAAGCACCATTTATACGTACAAAACGCGCATAAAGTCGCGGGCGCTGGTGCCTGCTAACGAATTTGAACGCAAAATAATGGAAATTGAGTTTATAGATACCCCTTTTGCTGGATAGTTAACTGAAAATGAATGTTTTGCTTGTTTAGTTTGAATTAATAAGATTTAATTTATAACTTGTTGCCCTGACATTTAAACATACACGCTTGCAGTGAAAAAATTGTATTGCCAGATGATAACTTTTTAAACTTGCAAAAAACTATCTCTTTCATTATGAAGAACCTGGTATTGATTTTTCTGTTATTTAGTACTGCCCGTGTAGTAGCGCAAACAAACGTTTATACCACAGCAAATGCGCATGCGCACAACGACTATCAGCACGAACCACCGCTGATTGCCGCATACAATAATAAGTTTGGCTCTATTGAAGCAGATGTTTTTATGAGCGATGATGTTTTATATGTGGCCCACACCGAAAGCGATGTGGCAAATAAAAAATTGCTCGAAGATGTATACCTGAAACCTTTGGTTGAATATATTAAAGCAAACAATGGTAATGTATATGACGATGGGCGCGCGCTTATTTTAATGATTGATGTAAAATCAGAAGGTACCAGTACGCTCAATAAACTGATAGAAATATTAGCAAAGTATCCTGAATTGGTTCAATGCAAAACGCTCACGATACTGGTAAGTGGTAATAAACCTTATGCCAATACCTTCACTACCTATCCTGACTATATCTGGTTCGATGGTTTACTGAGCAACAGATACAGAAAGGAAGAATTGGCCCGTATTGCCATCCTGAGCGATAACTTTAAAGAATACACCGCCTGGAAAGGCGCTGGCGATCCACCGGCAAAAGATTGGGAGAAATTAAAAGCCGCCGTTGCCAAAGGTCATGAGTTAGGCAAAAAAGTACGGTTCTGGAACACGCCCGATAACGAAGAAGGCTGGCAGAAAGTGCTTACCCTGGGTGTTGATTATATTGACTCTTATTCTATTAAAGGTTTGGCTGAGTTCTTCAAAAAGAACAGCATTCCAAAACCATAAGGAGATAATTTATATAGATAAAAAAGCCTCCCGGTTCGCCGGGAGGCTTTTTTTATTTAATCCTTCAACACAACTAAGGCGTTTGAAATGCCCATTGTTGATTGGCTGCGCCTATATTATCCCAGATTTGTATAGCCGCACCGGTAGTGTTAGTAAGACCAGCTAACTCCATTACCTTATTACTTTGCACACCGGTAACCGTGTAATAGCCGCCCGAAACGGGTTCAATGGTCCATTTCTGATTATCGGTGCCGGAAGAAGTCCACAGTTGTAATTTGGCCCCCACGCTGGTGCTTTGTCCTGCCACCTCTAACAACTTACCGCTTTGCACCCCAACAATGCTGTATTGGCCGTTGCCCAAATGGGTTACCGTCCAGCGTTGGTTGGTGGTGCCACCATACGTCCATTGTTGAATGGACGTACCATCGGTTACTCCCTGGTTTTTTGCATCCAACACCTGACCACTGTACCGGTTAACGATCTTATAAGTACCGTTAGCGATCACCTGCGGTTGTGTGGGTGGCGGTGTGCCTTTGATATAAGGCTCCAGAATGGGTTGCAGCAAATTGGCCGCTTTAATATGACCGCTTACGCTTGGGTGCAACCCATCGGAATAATCGGCACTGGTTAACCAGCCGTTGGTGTTGATGTAATGTACCTTTGTATCGCCAGCTGCATTTCTTGCATTTACTGCCGACACGGTAGGGCCAGCTTTTACCCCCAGGAACGTTCTCATAACGAAGATCTCAGCAGCAGGAAATTTTGCGCGGATGTTGGTTAGGAAAGTAATATACCTCGACAGAAATGTACTGTCGGGTACCCGTTGGTTATTATCATTGGTGCCCAGGTTTATTACAATGAGCCTGGGTGTATACCGGGTAAAATCCCAGGCCGGTGAGGAAGGGAAAGCAGGGTCCTGCCGCTTGAAATAGCGGGTATCCATACCTTCATCAGGAAAACCGCTTGCCAAACAAATGCCGGGATAAGCGATCTGTGTATGCTCGGTGCTCAACGCTTCAGAACAAACCCAGCCATAGGCCGATACATTCGCCTGCCCATTGGTACCGGCCACAAAGCCTGCTGTAATAGAATCACCAATGTACTCAATGATGTCGGCAGCGGTTGAAGGCGCGCTGGTAGTGGCGCCTGCATCAAGTACAAAGCCCCGGAAATTAAAGACGTAATTGTAATCTTTACCCTGCGCCACCGTAATGGTATGCGTGCCATTGGCCAATGGAGTAGGGGTGAGGTTGATGGTTCCACTGGCATTTCTATAGCTTACCCACGGGCCGTTATCTATTTTCGCGAAATAGTCGGTAGCAGTTCCCACTTTTATTTTTATGGTAGTGCCCGTAAAGCCAACCCTTACGTAAGCGCCGCCCCAGTTACTTACGTATTGGGTAGTGTTGGAGAAATCCCAACGGCCGAAGTATTTGATATTGGTATCGCCCAAGGCGCCATTGCCTGCCGCGGCCAATGCTTTGGCTGCAACTGGTTCATTGGAAAACTGTTCAGTCAGTTCTTTTCTGGAACAGCCTAACGTGAGGGCAGTAAGAATGAATAACAGGAATTGCCATGTTTTCATGTTGAATAATGTTTTGGACAGGAATAAGTTTTTCCGGGCAAAACAATGCAGGTTTTGGCGCTAATTCTTTATTGCGTAATACCACTGGTTCCAGTAATGTTGCCGCCGGCTTCCAGGCTTTAATGGAGAATACTGTTGGCGTGTCCAATACAGGGATT
>CBIMFG010000875.1:0-3190 GCA_966243125.1 uncultured Niastella sp. | reverse complement strand
ATACACTACATAGTGCTGGATAACGTGTTTTACATTGGAGCGCACCGTTATATCGGCTACCTGCACGATAACCAGCTGGCATGGTTGGAAAAAGACCTGCAAACTGTTGCTGCTGGCAGCACCATAGTGGTATCATTGCATATTCCGCTCGACGATTCATTAAAAGGCGCGCGCAAAAACGGCAAGGAAGCTGGTACCAGCAACCGCGACAGCCTGTTCAATGTAATGAAGCCTTATAAGGTGCACTTCATGACCGGCCATACCCACTTTAATGTAAACTGGGTGGAAGGGAATATGATGGAGCATAACCATGGAACAGTTTGCGGCGCCTGGTGGAGTGGTCCTATTTGTGGCGATGGCACGCCTTGCGGTTATGGCGTATATGAAGTAAATGGCGAAGAAATAAAATGGTATTATAAATCTATTGGTTTGCCGAAGAACAAACAGCACACCATTTTCAAAAAGGGTGAAGTAAGCGCCAGGCCCGATGCGGTAGTGGCCAATGTTTGGAACTGGGACCCGCAATGGAAAGTGGAATGGCTGGAAGACGGAAACGACAAAGGCGCCATGGAGCAGATTGTTGGTTTTGACCCCGAAGCATTTAAATTATACAAAGGCGGCACTTTGCCCATTCGCCATACCTGGGTGGAACCGATAGAGACCGATCATTTGTTTGCTGCGATTCCATCTGCATCGGCGAAAAGCATTACTGTAAAAGTTACCGACCGTTTTGGAAACGTGTATACCGAAAAACTGGACTTAGCATAATATAAATAAAGTAGAAGGATTCGTAAGCCCTTTCGTCCCGGCTCAGCCGGGATGGAGGGGCTTTTTGTATAGGTAGCTAAAAATTAAATGTAAATTCATCATTGCTTTTTTGTTAATTTACAGGCAATAATTGTCTACGTAACCATAATTGTCGCACAGCTACCAACATACCGATCAGGAATTACTTGGGCAAATGGCTATTGGCTCCGAGCTGGCATTTAGCTCGTTGTACAAAAGATATTGGGAAAAAGCCTACGTAACCGCAGCCAGAAAACTGGATGATAAAGAACTGGCTAAAGAAATTGTGCACGACATTTTTCTTGATCTGTGGAAGCGGCGCCAGGAACTGGTGATCACTCATTTTTCTGCTTACCTTAATAAAGCAGTCAACTACCGCATCATCAATGCGCTCATTCAAAGAAAAGACAATTTCTTCTTCGATATTTTAGAGAACCCACAACAGTCATTTTACGAGGCCGACCTGGCCATCCGGGAAAAAGAATTGATCGAGCTGGTTTCTGGCTGGATTGAAGTGCTGCCTGAAAAGCGGCGCGAGATCTTTGTAAAACATTACTTCCAACATCTTACTACTGAGGAAATTGCCAGCAGTATGCAGATCTCCCGCAAAACGGTTCAAAACCAGTTGAGTCTTTCCATTCAATACCTGCGCGCCCACTACGGCCACCTGCTTTCACTGGTTATTTTGCTCGAACATATGTCTCCAAAAAAATAAGATTATCTTTTTTTAAAAAAAAGTGCCGGGAGGCCGGGAAAGCGCGTCCTTTTTTCTGACTATAGTATAAATACCTTATCATGTCTCCTTCAGACAAGGACAAACAATATTTTTACGAGCTATTATTAAAGTACAATAATGGAACGGCTACAACCCCGGAAAAGGAGTTTGTAGAACGCTTTCTTGCCATCATGGATCATCGCAAAACCAATGCGTTAACTGGTTTTGATGAAGAAAAGTACAGCCTTGAAAAAGAAATGGAAGACCGCCTGTTGCAAACCATTCGGCAGGATCCTGGAAACAGGGCGGGCCATATTCTTGTGCACCACGTGCATTTCCTTCGCAGGGCGCGTTGGTGGGCTGCAGCTGCTGCAATAATTGTATTGCTGACAGGTACCACATACTTATTGCTGAATAAAACGCCAAAACAACAACCGGTTGCTGATATCAGCCCCGTGAATGATGTGCAACCTGGCCATCAGGGCGCGTTACTTACACTGGCCAATGGCCGTGTGGTATTACTGGATAGTATGGCTGATGGGGTAGTGGCCAGTGAAAATGGTGCGCAGGTGGTAATGAAAGATGGTGAGTTGACTTATAATACCAATGCGAACAATGCGCCAATAACATACAATACCATCAGTACCCCCAGGGGCCGGCAGTTTGCCCTGCAATTGCCCGACGGGTCAAAAGTATGGCTGAATGCCGCCAGTAGCCTCAGGTATCCGGTTGTGTTTACCGGAACAGAAAGAAGAGTAGAGATTACAGGCGAAGCCTACTTTGAGGTCTCTAAAAACAAGAGCATGCCCTTCATAGTGGGTATGAAAAATAATACTACTGTAGAGGTATTAGGAACACACTTTAATGTGAATGCTTATAGCGATGAAGAGGCGATAAAGACCACCTTGCTGGAAGGCGCCGTAAAAGTTAGCCATGAAAAACAAACCCAATTGCTGAAACCGGGCGAACAGGCTGCGGTGAAAGAAAATTCATCATTGACCATTAACCATTCACCTGACCTGGGAGAGGTCATGGCCTGGAAGAACGGAACTTTTTCTTTCACAAACGCAAGCCTGGAAACAGTAATGCGGCAATTGGCCCGCTGGTATAATATAGAAGTGAAATTTGTTGGTGAGATACCAAACGATGCGTTTAGTGGGGAAATAGACAGAGCGCTTACGTTAGACCAGGTGCTGAAAGGATTGACAAAAACAAGAGTGCATTATACCATTCAAAAAAATAAACTATTGATACACCCTTAAAAAACTGTCGCCTATGTAGCGTTCACTATACAAAAACAGCGGTTGACTGAAATAAAAAACCGGGTGCAAAGATTGGCGTCCTACCCCCGGTTTACGGTTCGGTTAACAAATACAATCATTCTCATAACTGCTTATTGTTAAACTAAACTTGAGTAAAGGTATGCAAATTACGCATCTACACCTTTTCTTTCTTTATCCCTGTCGGCTTAAGGGAAAGGTGTTAACCAAAACTGTGTTAGTGATGAAGTTAACTATCATTCTGCTGCTAGCAATGGTGCTCCAGGGAAGCGCCAAAACCATTGGCCAAACCGTAACTTACAGCGGTAAAGAAGTGCCGGTTATAACTGTTCTCACCGCATTTAAAACCCAAACGGGGTATAAATTCTTTTATCGCAGCGAAGACCTCAAAAATGTTCGGCCGGTTACC
>CBIMFG010000874.1:0-3191 GCA_966243125.1 uncultured Niastella sp. | reverse complement strand
CAACGCCAACAAGTTAACGGCAGACCATGCACGCGTAAAGGAAAAACTGGAAGGTATTAAAGCGTATACCCCAACGGGTAAAACGCCTAACGATAAACTGGTTCAAATAGCCAAGCTCGATGTGGTACTGGCCGATTTTATGGCTGAGAACGCCCTCGATGCTACCGCTATTCAATGCTGGACCTCGCTGCAACAAAACTACGGTTGCAACGTGTGTACCAACATGAGTATGATGAGCGAGAACATGCTGCCCAGCGCCTGCGAGGTAGATGTTACCGGAACGTTGAGCATGTATGCCATGCAGTTAGCCTCCGGCACGCCAAGCGCCCTGGTTGACTGGAACAATAACTACGCCGATGATGATAGCAAATGCGTACTGTTCCATTGTGGCAACTGGGCCAAATCATTCCTGCCCGATATTCAGATCAGCACCGCGCCCATCCTGGGTACCTCTGTAGGGGTTGAAAATACCTATGGTGCGCTGGATGGCCGTACACCTGCTTCGCCATTGACTTATGGCAGAATCAGCACCGATGACAGCCTCGGTATTATTAAAGCTTATGTAGGTGAAGGCGAACTCACCAACGACGCCTTAAACACCTTTGGTAACCGCGCCGTTGCCCAAATCAATAACTTGCAGGGCCTTATGCAATATGTATGTAGAAATGGCTTCGAGCACCACGTGGTGATGAATGCGTCTAAAACGGCTTCTATTCTTACCGAAGCTTTCGATAATTATTTGGGCTGGAAGGTTTATACGCATGCGTAGTTGTAAATGTGAGTAGTGAGTAGTCATTTGTGAGTTAGCTCGCGATTATTTAGACTTCTTAACATTCGGGAACCCACTCACTACTGACTACTCACTACTCACGAAAAATGAACTTAATATGAATAAGCAACAACTGGAGAAGAAGTCTGTAGAATACAGAAAAAAAATCCTTAAGTATATAGTAGGCGCCAAGGCCGGTCATACCGGTGGTAGCCTGTCGTGCACCGATATTCTGAATGTGTTGTACAACCACACATTGAAGGTATCGCACAGACCTTTACTTCGCCCGACAGAGACCGGTACATTCAAAGCAAGGGCCATTGTGTGGAAGCTTTGTTTGTAGTGCTGGCCGATAAAGGATTTTTTCCGGAAGAAAATCTGGAAACCTTGTGTCAGTATAAATCACATTACATTGGTCACCCTACGCGTAAGGTAAAAGGGGTAGAACAAAATACCGGTGCGCTGGGCCATGGTTTACCCATTGCTGTGGGAAACGCCATTGCCGCCAAACTCGACAAACGCGATTATAAAGTATACACGCTCATGGGCGATGGTGAATTGCCCGAAGGTTCTAACTGGGAAGCAGCCCTAACTGCAGCTCACTACAAGCTCGATAACCTGTGCGCCATCGTAGATAAAAATACGTTGCAGATCACAGCGCCTACGGCCGAAGTGTGTAACACCGATCCATTGGATGAAAAATGGAAAGCGTTTGGCTGGGCGGTAAAAGAAGTAGACGGGCATGATATTGAAGCGTTGAAAGAAGCCTTCGACAGCCTGCCTTTTGAATCCGGTAAACCCAGCGTGATCATTGCCCATACCGTAAAAGGCAAGGGCGTGAGCTTTATGGAAAATAACCTTAAGTGGCACCATGGAGTGCCGAATAAGGAAGAATATGCGCTGGCACTTAGTGAACTGGATAACAGCATGCAGCTGGCAGTGAAATGAAGAATGAAAAATGAAGAACAGAGAAATGAGGAAGGAAGAACTGTTGAATATTGAATGCCGAATATTGAATATTGAAGTGAAAGGCCGAGAAACGGGCGACCGGCGACCGGCGACCGGCAACCGGTAACCTGAAACATGTAACCTGTAACTTGAAACAAAACGAATGGCTACTATAGAAGCAACAGATCCAAACGGATACAAACCCAACCAAGAGATCTTTTCAGAAATACTCCAGGAATTAGCAGCAACAGACAGGGATATTATTGCGGTAACCAGCGACTCCCGCGGATCGGGCAAACTGGTTCCCTTTGGCAAAAAATATCCTGAGCAAATAGTTGAAGTAGGTATTGCCGAACAAAACCTGGTAGGCGTAGCCGCTGGTTTGGCTGCTGCCGGTAAAAAAGTATTTGCGGTTTCTCCTGCCTGCTTTTTAACCGCGCGGGCGCTGGAGCAAATCAAGAACGATGTGGCGTATAGCGACAATCCCGTCACCGTAGTAGGCATCAGCGCCGGGGTGAGTTATGGCGCCCTGGGTAGTACACACCACAGTTTGCACGACTTTGCCGCATTGCGGTGCATTAATAATATTACTGTAGTTGTACCAGCCGATAATTTTGAAACGGCCCAGGCCACTGCACTGGCGGCAAAAACCAACAGTCCGGTGTACCTGCGTTTTGGCAAACGGGTTATGAACAACCTGAAGGAAGTGAATGATGATACCTTCGCCTTTGGCAAAGGCCGCGTAATCACCGAAGGGAACGATGCTGCTATTATTGCCTGCGGCGAAACGGTGTATCCGGCGTTACAGGCGGCAAAGCTGTTGAAAGAACAGGGTATTAACGCTACCGTGGTGAGCATGCATACCATCAAGCCGCTGGATACCGATCTGCTGGCGAAACTGGCTGCCAATTGCAAAGCCATTGTTACCGTTGAAGAGCATAGTGTATACGGCGGCCTGGGTGAAGCCTGTGCCTCATATCTGATGCAACATGGTTTGCACAAGCCCTTCCGCATTGTTGGTATTCCCGATGAATACACGGTGACTGGATCACAACAGGATATTTTCAATCACTACCATCTTACCAAAGAGGGGATTGCTGATGTAGTGAAAGGCTTATTATAAAGTAAGCCCCCCTCTATTGGAGGGGGGATGGGGGGAGGCCCCGTACAAAAATTATTTCACATGAAGCGAAGCTTGCCAATTATAACGTTGCTTGGTCTGCTGTTGGTGTTTACCCAGTGTAAACAAAAGCAGGCTGCTACCAGGAAAAAGAAAATGGCCGTTGTAGTATCAACGCTCAACAATCCCTGGTTTGTTTTTCTGGCCGAAACGGCTGCCGCCAAAGCCACGGCCCTTGGCTACGATGCCAAGATCTTCGATTCGCAAAACAACACCGCCACCGAAGGCGATAACTTCGATAACATTATTGTTGCCGGTTATGATGCCATTCTGTTTAACTCAACCGATGCCAAT
>CBIMFG010000873.1:0-3191 GCA_966243125.1 uncultured Niastella sp. | reverse complement strand
GGTATGCTACTGCGGATCTGGAGCTGGAAATATAATATCAGAATAATAGACCCTACCCCCCCAGGAGGGGATTCAAAACAGACTTTCCCAGGAGGGGATTAAAACAGGGGATTGTTTATACGTAACTTTTTCGGGTACGGTCAAACGTAACCGGGTGCTCGTGTTCACTAAACAAATCGAGGATGGCATTAACGCCTTTTTCTTTCTTCAACGCATATTCTGCATCGGTTAAAAAGGTAAGCCAGATAAAACCAACATCATCACCCTCTATTTGAAAAGCGGGTTCATTGTCGGCCGTTACTATGGAAGTTAAGGTGAGCAGCGTAGTTAACTCAGCGTTTTGAAACAGATCGTGCAAGTGAATGGTATGTCCCCAGCCCAGAAAGGTTTGCGGTTCCTGTAAAAAAGGGAAAGCGCCCGCCCAGCGTACTATATTGGCGAGCTCATCCAATTCTGTTTCGTCTTTATTTACATAAGCAACGATCTCTGCGCGTTTGGTATCGGTATCTTCTATGTTGTCATCGAGCGTCATGGGAGTAAGACTCATGCCAACAGAACATAATGTTCCCCATGGACGACCGGTTTTATCGGCAGGAAAATAAGCACAACCAATCTGTGGGCCATCTTCATTAGGATCCCACAACAATGTAGGCGTGCAGCCGAAGTGATTAGTTAAATGCTTCAGAATATGTAAGTGTTGATCGGTCATTTTAGTTTCGAGTTCCAAGTTCCAAGTTCCGGGTTCCGAGTTCCGAGTTCCGAGTTCCGAGTTTCAAGTTCCGAGTTTCAGGTTCAAAGTTTAAGATTTAAAGTATAAAGGTGTTGCTGCGCGGCCGAGTTTGCTTAAAGCTTTCGGCTTATGGCTTTCAGCTGCATTTGGCTTGCGGCTTGTAGCCTGTATTGGGCTTACAGCTTAGGGCTTATAGCTTACAGCTGTTCTCACCATTCACCTTTCAACTGCTCACTCGTAAAAGCCAATGGCAATAAGATACTGGCGTTGGGTATTACAAATACTTTTCCTTCCATTCCACCCAGGATGAGTTTTATGGGATGGTTTACGCGGCTTTCAAACTCCTGCAACGACTGGCGGCAAATGCCACAGGGCGAAATAGGACGATCGCTGTCGCCATTTCCGGTTTGATAGCTGATGGCCATTGATTGTATGGCCACTTTGGGATACAATGACGAGGCCGATGCCAGCAATACCCGCTCGGCACACAAACCCACGGGGAACGAGGCATTCTCCTGGTTGCTGCCGGCAACAATTTCGCCATTGGTTAGCTTGGCCACCGCCCCTACCTGAAAATGAGAATAGGGTGCATAAGCATGTTCGGTTACTTGTCTTGCTTCATTGAGCAACCACGCGTCTTCTTCCGGTAACTCCTCAATAGAATCATACACATCAAATGAAAACTTGTATTCGTCTTTTTTCATAAATCCTGTATTTGCCAGACAAAAAATCCTTCCCGTTACGGGGAAGGACTATTAAAGATATGAAATATGTTACAGGTTGCACGTTTTCGGGGGGAGAACTAATGTATTGATCTGAACATCCGGTTCCACCGTACAACTTTATCCCAACTCATCCAAATTAACCAGGCCGAACCTACTACGTGGTCCTCCGGTACAAAACCCCAAAAGCGGCTGTCCTGTGAGCGGTGGCGGTTATCACCCATCATCCAGTAATAGTTCATTTTAAAGGTATAGGTTGTAGCTTCTTTTCCATTGATAAAGATCTTGCCATCGCGTTCTTCCCAGGTATTGTTTTCATACACATGAATGGCGCGTTGGTAACAGGCAATGTTTTTTGCATTCAGCTGAATGGTGGCGCCCTTTTTAGGGATCCAAAGTGGACCAAACTGGTCAACACTCCACAGCACCAGCGAGGTATCGCGTGGGAAGATCCGGTAGTCGCCTACATTTTCCAGCTTACGGGTTACAGTTACACCGGGCCATTTTTTCAGGATCTCGGCTTCTGATTCCGTCATGTTGATGATGTACGTATTGGCGCCGTAAGGAATAAAATCCGGACTGTTTTGATCGGAGTTTATTCTGATACCGGCATCCCGCAGATCTTCCTCGGTGATTACTTTATTATTGGAGCTGGTAACCATGTATTCGGTAGCGGAGGTTGGTGAAATGAACGCCTTTTGGCCGTTCACATACAAATAACCATCAACTATCTGAATGGTATCGCCAGCGATGGCCACACAGCGTTTAATATAATTCTCACGTTTATCAACCGGGCGGGTCATAATGGTATAATCGCTCCACACAATTTCCCGCGCCTTTTCTTTGCTCACCGCCCGCAGTTCTGCCTCGTTGGCAATTTGCCCTTTTAACTGGCGGTATTGCTGCATTTCTTCACCCTGCAAAATATCGTAATACGGGTCCTGGGAATCGCGTTCCTTGGTAAGCGTATCACCGGCGGGGAAGTTAAATACCACTACATCATTGCGCTTAACCGGGCTTGCAAACCAGCGGGTATAAGGCAAATGAATGATCTCAGTATATGATTTCGAATTAGTAATAGGCATAGTGTGGTGAACAAATGGAATGGCCAGCGGCGTATTGGGGATACGTGGACCATACGTAAGCTTGCTAACAAACAGGAAGTCGTTTACCAGCAGCGTTTTTTCCATGGAGCCGGTGGGGATGGTATAGGCCTCAAACACAAATACGCGAATGAGGGTGGCGGCCACCACGGCAAACACGCCCGCATCTATCCACTCCCGTACAACCGTTTTTTTATGGTTCTTAACGGCATCGGGCCCCAGGTATTTTACCTTTTTGTCGTAACCAATGTAGGGAAAATACACAACCGACAACAAAGCTGCAGCCGCATGATCCAGGAAACTGAACCGGCCAAACAGTTTTACAAATTCAACCAGTAACCAAATACTTATAAACCAACCAGCTACAGGTATAAATTGCCAGTAAAACCAGTGCCTTTTTAAACTGGTTCTTTTAGTCATTTCCCAGATGTTATAAAAAGGCACCCAGGCTTTCCAGGACTCAATTCCCGCTTTCTCGAATAATTTCACTAACCCAAAGGCCGGTAATTCTACGATAAGTAAGGATATCAGTATTATTACGAACAGATCGTGTAAACTCATTATGGGGCAATTTATTAAAAAAATCCGGGCAAAAATACCATATTAATTCTCACAGAAACAGGCCAATAACGAACA
>CBIMFG010000872.1:0-3194 GCA_966243125.1 uncultured Niastella sp. | reverse complement strand
ATAATGGTGGTAGCCAACTTCAACTGATGCACTGCATAATAATGAAACAAGGTAGCATTGAATGATTGAAACCGGTTCTCTATCACCTGGTCATCTACCTTGGTATATTGCGACATGGGTTGATACCCAACAGTAACCACCGGCCATTTACGAACCCGCATGGTGGCTGTCACACTTTTAAAAAGGGTATTGCTTTTATAGTCCTGTACAATAAAGGGATTTAAAAATTCATTTTTCCGCAGCGAAGCGGCGATGCGCAGTTTTCTTTTAAACAAATTCTGGTCGGCCTTTATATACCAGCTTTCCATAGCCGAATTGGTGGTATAACTGCTGAACGATTGATAGTTGGCGCCTGTTTTTTTATAGGTGGCCTCCAGTTTTGTATTGGTAACGGGGATGGCTGAATACAAATGCAACGCAAGCGCCTGGTTGTCCTTATCAGAAAAGTTGAGCTTACTGCTGCTGCCCGCTTCCGGCGGGTTGTTCCGGAAATCGGGCGCTATTGATTTCCCTACCTCTGCAGTGAGATAAGAAGTACGGTTAATAGCCCAGCGGCTTTCAGCGCTTAGGCCGGATATATTTATAGTTGAATTAACAGCGGAGCTGCTGGCAAACAATTGTTTCTTTCCGGTAAAGGCCGATAAGATGAAATAATTTTTTTCTACCCGGCCAATACCAGCCCGCACCATGCCCATGTATTGTGGTTTTCTGTTGACATTACCTACCACAAAATCGCGAAAACGATAATTGACCGTACCTGCTGTAAGTGCGAAGTAATACCAGCTGTTGTATTCAAAATTGAGGCCGTTCACACTTACATTTTTGGCGGTTAATTCGCTGTAATTAACAGGGCTGCGACCCAGGCTGAAGTTTCTTATACCCAATAACCATCGGTACTTTGCCGGTATGTCAACATCCTCCATCCCATACTCCTGCAGTTTGTTTTTCCAGGCGCGGGCAGATTGTAATTCACTCCAATCGCCTTTGATCAACTGCTGATACTGACGCACTTTCGCCAGGTTATTTTTAAATTTTTCCTCCAGCGTATCCACCTTCGCATGCAGCTGATCGTATTTGTTTTTGGTATTATTGTATTCCTCTAAAAAATTAGCCGCCACTTTTTTCAATGAATCTTCTTTACGCTGGTTTACACTATCAGGCAGGTTGCTATCCCAGCTAAGCTTTGGTATTTTCAGTAGTTCATTGGCCTCAGTCAAGTTCCTTGCGCAGACAGGCTCTCCCAAAGACAATAACCTACAATTTTGCGAATAAGGCTTAAGGAAACAGCTTCTTCATCATCTAACATTTGATTCAACAAAGACACCGTTAGTAATAACCGAAATTACTGTTACAAGTATAAAGGATCCGGCAGTGGAATTGAAAGCAGCTAACGATACTTTGTAAAAGCATATTGGCCAATAAGCTTTTTAATATTTCAGTTTTTTAACCATTTAATTTTTAACAAGATGAAAAACATTATATTAAACACGTACAAACGCGAACGTGATTGCGAACTGGGTACAGTTGCCCAGCGCATTGTAAAAGAAATGGAAAACAATCCCCATTTCCCTACTCCACCAACGGCACTGGCCACTATTAAAACGCTGCTGCCTGAATACCAGGAAGCCGTAGCCAATGCCAAAGGGCGGGAAACAGTGAAGGTTTCCATCAAAAAAGACAAAAAGGAGCAACAGGATTGTAGCATTAGGTGATGATCAGCAAAGGGTTTACTCACCGGTTGAACAACGGATTGTTCAATAACATAGTGCGGTAGCACATATTGCACGGTCTCGGCTAAGCCGAGACCGTTTTTCTAACCATTCTTGACTAAGATCAAGTCTAAGAACATGAAGCATTAAATTATTTTCGTATTTTAGCATATCGGCATTCATGTACTTTGCAACTTCTAATTAGCTCTCGTTAGTAGCATTAGCCCAAGCCGTTTTATGTAATTATTTGTATTAATTATTAAATTTCTAACCATGTCGTTTAAAGTATTTTATTCTTCCGCAAAACGATATACATACTTAACGCCAGGGGAATTTTTGTCATTACTTAAAACAGACCGGGGTTCCATAAAAAAATCAAAGTTCATTGCACCCAAGCTGGGTAGTTTCAGCATGGGGAAAATCTACGTAGAGTATAATTATGAACCAAAGTCAAGATCAACCCGTAAATAGCAAAAGCCATAAGCCTGAATTAGATCAGGAAACCATCAAAGCTATTATTTCTCAGAAAGCCCAGGAGGTTCAATTAGAATTTCAACGTGTAAAGCTGGAAGAAAAGCGTCTTGAGCAAGATGGAAAGCTTGCTGAAAAATCTATGTTCTTCAATAATGAGCTACTAAGGGCCTATCCCAAACAGCACAGACAAACAGTAATCACATATGGCGCATTTATTACCTTAATTTTCTTTGGTGCACTTACTTTCATTGGGTATTGTATCTATAGAGGTGATTCTGAATTTGCCAAGCAGTTTTTAACGGTTGTTACACATATAATCACCCTGGTTATAGGCTTGTTAGTAGGCAGACAGTCAAACAAAAAGAAGCTTAACAAAAACAACGCCGTGAATCCTGAAGAAGCTGAAATCCTGGACTAAAACCCCATGCAAAAGCCATTCCTACCCTGGCACAAGAACTGCTAGTATATAATACAGCTTAAAACCTTAACACAATGGCTACCCAAAATAAAAAACAGGAGCCCGAAAACACTACAAAAAACGGGCAGAACAATGTCAATGATCAATTAAAGAAGGAACTTCAAAAACGCGACACCGACACAGCACCTGACGAATTTATTGGCCCTGATGCTGATACCGATCTGCCTATTGATGGATCTGTCGTAAACGACGCCGTTTTGCGTGGTGAACCGCATGCCGACGACAAACTCAACGAGCAGCCCGATAAAAATGAAGATAAAAAATAGGTATTATCTGTTCAACAACAGCTTCACATAAAAGGAAGGCCGGGTAAGTTTCTTACGCAGGTCTATTTCATAAAACATACACGACATCAACTCGCGCAGTTGCTTATTGCGCATAGCCGTTTTCATTAAGAAATTAAACAACCAGGTTCTATTGGCCAGTCGTTGAATTTTGGTGCTTAGGGCCAGTTCTGTTCCCAGCACCCTGTATACTTCGTTATCGTATTTCGTCATAAATGACGCGGTGAAATCATTGGCCTGCAAACAGCT
>CBIMFG010000871.1:0-3196 GCA_966243125.1 uncultured Niastella sp. | reverse complement strand
TGGGTTCTATACTCACTCCCCACCCCAAGGAGTTTGAACGGTTGTTTGGAAAAACTGCCAATGACTACGAACGCATACAACTGGCCCTGCAAACAGCAGGGGATAATAATTTATACATCATATTAAAGGGCCGGTATACATTTATTGCCTCGCCCGATGGCAAGGGTTATTTTAACAGCACCGGTAACCCCGGTATGGCCAGTGGTGGCACCGGCGATGTATTAACAGGAATTATAACGGGTTTGCTGGCGCAGCAATATTCGCCGCTGCAGGCGGCCGTTACAGGCGTGTACCTGCATGGCCTGGCCGGCGACCTGGCGGCTTCCTGTGCCTCGCAACCCTCCCTAATAGCCTCTGACTTAGTAGATTTTTTGGGGCAGGCGTATCAATCGTTATAAGAAAATCCGGATATTGCCGTTATATTAGACCCAATCCGAGATTCAATGAAAACGTCACCCTTTTTGATCAACCTGATCATTTATGGACCTTATGTGGTTCTGCTCCTGCTTTTTATCATTTTCTTCTATAGAGCCGTCAGCTTCCATGGCATTACCAAACTGAAGAAATTTACGGTGGTGCTGTTGGGCGCTTTTGTCGTAGCATTCGCCCTGCGCTTTTTTAAATTCGACTTTTTTGACTGGATCCCCATTCAGTTTTTAAAAGTGGCCAGCACCGGTACTACCACCAACCTGCTGATCCTTTTAACCATGTGTTTTTTCGTACTATCTGTTGCCAAAATACGTACGGAGAAAAACGCCCGGTACCTCACCTTAAACTGGCTGCTCTATGGCCTGTTCAGTATGGCGTATATAGGTTACCTTGTTTATGAATATGCGAGGTGGACACCAACTCCCGAATTACATCATGGATTGGATATAAAACTGTTTTATGACCGTACTTACCTGTTGAAACAGATGATCTATCCTGAGTTGTGGGTGCTGGTATCCTGTATAGGTCTTTGGAAGATCAGAAAGGAGAAACGCAGATTGGTATACGCCTGAGCGGGAATCGTTACCTTGCCGTATGCATTTCCGTGATCTATATTCAATGCTCGATAACCCGGCCTGGTGGGCGCTCACCGGTGCGCAGCAGCAGTTTGCCAGCGGGCCGCAACAGGCAAAAAGATACCAACGCGGTATTTTACCTTTTGCTGCCCTTGAAACAGCTACTACTGAAAACCTGGTTGCCTTACAGCAGTTATTTGAACCTGGTGAGATATTTTTTTTGATTGGCGAGCTACCGCCCTTACCTGCCGGCATGCAATTATTAAAGGAATTACCCTGCGTGCAAATGGTTCATACCCGGCCATTTCCTGTGCTGGGTGGCAATCCCGCCCCGGTATCACTGCTTACAGCCACGCATAAAGACGCGTTGTTCAACCTCATTCAAAAAGTACAGCCTGGCTATTATGAGCCTAACACCCACCAACTTGGTAAATATTATGGCATTTGGGAAAACGACCAACTGGTAGCTACAGCGGGCGAAAGAATGCGCCTGGGCCGGTTGACCGAGATAAGCGCTATTTGTACTGACCCTGCTTATACGGGCCGCAAATTTGCGCAATACTTAATTCAACAACTGTGCAACAGTAATCTTGAACAGGGCAACACGCCGTTTCTGCATGTGGTAGGAACGAATGACAGGGCTATTAGGTTGTATGAATATTTGGGGTTTACAACCAGGAGAACGATTTCTTTCTGGCAACTCGTGAGTAGTGAGTAGTGAGTAGTCAGTAGTGAGTAAGTTTCCGATTTTGCAGACATCTGCCCTTTCGCGAGCCCTCACCATTCACCATTCACCATTCACCATTCACCATTCACGACCGTAGCTTCGCTGTTTCTTCTTCCATAAATTTCCTGAACCGCTCCCGCAACGAAACATACCACTCTATAAGCTGTTTGGCTTCTTCGGAAAGAGAGGAGCCACCACCCTTTTCGCCGCCGGTTGCTGTTACCACCATGGCACTGCCAACAATTTCATTTAACCGGTTTACAATTTCCCAGGCTTTTTTATACGACATGCCCATTTTTTTGGCAGCCTGGTTTATGCTTCCTGTTTCTTCAATTAACTGTAATAATTCAACCGGGCCGGGACCAAAAAAGCGGGTGCCGTTTCCTTCAACCCACAGGCTGCCGTTTACGCGGAATTCGCCATTGGTTAAAATGTCCCTCAATTGTTTTTTCATAATGCAATAATAAATATTATAATATTAATGGCCTCGCATATTAATTAAGCCGTATATCAATAAGAATTTGTACCCATACACCCCTAACCGTTACAAATAAAGGAATATTTGTCCTTTATGCCCTTGAACTATCGTTTTATTCTTTCTATCTTTTGCGCACATTTTAATTCAATGCTAAATATGAAGCCCATTCGAACGACCCTATGTTTATTATTACTGAGTACAATTACCCGTGCACAGGTACAACCTGAATTTGAATTTCAGCTAGGTACCACCGTAACCAAGATCAAATGGATGCAGCAAACCAATACTGGTTCACTGGTAGCTGCAACCGACCTGAGCCTGGCCGGTATTGACCCCAAAACAAAGCAAATTACCTGGGAAATTAAAGAGTTGGGTAGTGCTTCTGAAGACAAATTCGAGAACATTATGGGTACCCCCTATTTTATGATCGAAACTGCCAAATCGCTGGGTTTAGGCAAACCACAAACCAGCATTATTGAAGCGGAAACCGGTAGAATTGTTTTCAACAGCAATGATGCCGACATGAAGATCTCTGGCAAAAGACCTTTGTACCACCTGGGCGCCTTGTTGATTGAAGGTACCCGTAACAAACGCAGCTTTATTGCCCTGCTCGATTTCAGCACCGGTAAAGAAAGATGGTCAAAAGACATTGGTGCTGCCAAAGGTGGCCTTAGCGCATTGTTAAATACAAGAAGCATCTTTACCGTTCCGCCAATGGTTGACAAAAACAAAAACCTGGTGATCATTGACAAAAACAATGTGATCTGTTTAAACGGAACTGACGGCAGTGACGTATGGAAAAAAGAATTCAAGGAAAAAATTGAAGACGCCATGCTCACTTACGACAGATCAAAACTGTTTGTAACATACGAAAACCGGGTTGACCTGCTGAGCATCCAGGACGGTGTTAGCGCTTATGGCGAAAAACTGTTAAAGATCAATGGTAAATGTAATGGACTGGCTCCTTACGACAAACAAAGCTACATT
>CBIMFG010000870.1:0-3199 GCA_966243125.1 uncultured Niastella sp. | reverse complement strand
CATTGCCAACCTGAGCCGCAGAGAAGATGGCAGTTATTGGGAGAACTTCAATTACGCCATTCAGGCCTCAGAACCTGGCTCAACATTTAAACTGGCAACCATGTTGTCGCTGCTCGAAGATCAATTGATAACTTTGCAGCAACACATCGACCTCGAAGGCGGAAGCTGGAATGTGAACGGAAGAACGGTATACGATACAGAAGATCATGGAACAGACGCTACTATTAAACATGCATTTGAACTAAGCTCGAATGTAGGAATGGCGAAACTGGCAATGACCTATTACGCAAAAAGTCCGACCCGGTTTATAAATCACATTAAGAAACTGCGATTCGATCAGCAAACAGGCATCGACCTGTTGGGCGAGTCAAAACCGGTAGTAAAAACGCCCAAATCAAAATCCTGGAGTTCAACATCACTGCCATGGATGAGTTTTGGATACGAAGTACTGGTAAGCCCATTGCAAACATTGATGTTATACAATGCAGTGGCGAATGATGGCAAAATGATGAAGCCTTACCTGGTAAATGCAGTAATGGAAAATGGCGCAAAGGTGAAGGAGAATAAACCGGAGGTATTGGAAGAAGCTATTTGCAGTGAAAAAACTTTGAAGCTCTTACGCGAATGCCTGGAAGGTGTTTGTACCGATGGAACCGCCGCCGAGTTGTTGCGAGGCGCGCCCTACAAAGCAGCCGGCAAAACCGGAACCGCTTTAATGGCCAACGGCAGCAAAGGGTACAGCGAAAAAATTTATCAGTCGTCATTCGCAGGTTACTTCCCGGCCAACCACCCGCAATACAGTTGTATTGTAGTGATCAGGAATAAACCATTTGCACCGGTTTATTATGGCGCCCGAATAGCCGGACCCGTGTTTAAAGAGATCGCTGATAAATTGTACGCACAACATGCCGACCAGGGTATAAGACAGATAGCATTGAAAAAAGACAGCGGCAATTATCAATACGCTGGTGCTACGGAAGATATAAAAGAGGTGATGGAAAAGCTGAAGATGAAATATCGCGATTCAGCAAAAGCAGATGAATGGTCGAAGTTGGCAGTGGCGAGTGATCAGGCTGTATTAAGCAAAAGATCAGTAGCTAATAATATAATGCCCGATATGCGGGGCATGGGTTTAAAAGATGCATTGTTCCTGTTAGAGAACAGAAAATTAAAAGTAGTGTTCCATGGCCGCGGAAAAATAACGAGTCAGAGCATTGAGCCGGGCACCTACGTAAGCAGCAATCAAACCGTGAATTTAGAATTGAATTAATTAAACAGATAACGTGACACTGCAGGATATATTATATAAAGTAAGCATTCGCTCGGTACATGGTAACACCAGCATACCGGTGCGTGACCTGCAGCTGGATTCACGAAAGGTAAGTGAAGGCTCCATCTTCATTGCGGTGAAGGGGTCGGCAACAGATGGTCACCAGTATATTGATCAGGTGATCACGCAAGGCGCCGCCGGAGTTATTTGCGAAACCATGCCCGCTGAATTGAAAGAAGGGGTGACCTATGTGCAGGTAGAGAACAGTGGAGCCGCAGCCGGTTTTATGGCGCATAACTTTTATGGCCAGCCATCAGAAAAGGTCCAGCTGGTAGGGGTAACCGGTACCAACGGTAAAACCACAATTGCTACCTTATTATTCAAGCTCTTAACATCATTGGGATATAAGAGTGGATTGTTAAGCACAGTTCAAAACCATATAGGTAATGAAGTAGTGCCGGCCACCCACACCACGCCAGATGCCATTTCGCTGAATGCCCTGCTGCAAAAAATGGTGAACAGCGGCTGTAGCCATGTATTCATGGAAACCAGCTCGCACGCCATTCACCAGCATCGCATTACCGGATTAAAATATGCTGGCGGTTTGTTCAGCAACATTACCCACGATCACCTGGATTATCACAAAACATTTGATGAATACATCCGGGTAAAAAAATCGTTCTTCGACTCGCTGCCTTCCGACGCATTTGCTATTTCAAATGCCGACGATAAACGCGGTCAGGTAATGCTGCAAAACACGCACGCACACAAATACCTGTACAGTTTGCGTACGATGGCCGAGTTCAAAGGAAAAATTCTGGAGAACAGGCTCACCGGTTTGGTAATGACCATCAACGAACAGGAAGTACACTTTCGCCTCATAGGTGAGTTCAATGCCTACAACCTGCTGGCAGTATATGGCGCCGCTGTTTGTTTGGGTGAAGATAAACAGGAAGTATTGCGGTGTTTGAGTGAGATAACCGGAGCAGAAGGCCGCTTTGATTATATTATTTCGCCCAACCAGCACATCATTGGCATTGTGGATTATGCCCACACACCCGATGCATTGCTGAATGTGTTACAAACAATAAAGAAATTGCGCGAAGGGCACGAGCAGATCATTACGGTAGTAGGTTGTGGCGGCGATCGCGACAAAACCAAACGTCCGGTGATGGCTGAAGTTACCTGCGAGCACAGCGATAGGGTAGTGTTCACGAGCGATAACCCACGCAGCGAAGATCCAATGCAGATCCTGGCTGATATGGAAGCCGGGTTGAACACCGCCGCAAAAAGAAAGTACGTATCAGTGGTTGATCGCAAGGAAGCCATAAAGCTGGCAGTGAGCATGGCAAAACCAGGTGATATCTTATTAATAGCAGGCAAGGGCCACGAAAAATATCAGGAAATAAAAGGAGTAAAACATCCTTTTGACGATAAGCAGGTGATGCGCGAAATGTTTGAGCTGTATGAAAAATAGCAATGACGAGATCGTACACCTAAAAATACCAGTATGCTGTACCATTTAATTGATTGGTTAAAGGAATTGGGGATAAAGGTTCCGGGAAATGCACTGTTGCAGTTCATTACATCCCGGGTATTACTGGCGGTTATCTTCTCGCTGGTGATATCAGCTGTGTTTGGAAAAAAGTTCATCAACTACCTGCGTAAAAAACAGGTGGGCGAAACAGTGCGCGATCTGGGCCTGGCAGGTGAGCAACAAAAAAAGGGAACCCCAACCATGGGTGGTTTCATCATCATCACCGCTATTCTGGTACCAACGCTGCTACTGGCCGATTTGGGCAAGGCATACATCAGGCTCATGCTGTTTGCAACCGTATGGTTAGGCCTCATAGGTTTTATAGATGATTACCTGAAACTGCGCGCCAAAAAACTGGCCCAGCAACAAGGGATAGCATATAAAAAAGGTGA
>CBIMFG010000869.1:0-3205 GCA_966243125.1 uncultured Niastella sp. | reverse complement strand
TTGGCTTGTCTGTCGTTACGTGCTACTCCATGGAATATTTATCGATCATTTCTTTTGAGGCGTTAGCGCCCAGTAAATTATCGCGGCTACCGCCATGTGCATATTTTCCCAGGGTAATAACCGGAGATACGAGGATGGTAAAGTCTGGACGAAAAGAAACATTGTTGAGCGAATCGCCAATGGCAGCAGCATCATCAGGGGAATTGCCCAGCCAGGCAGCCAGGTGTCCGCCCGCAGATACGCCCATGATCCCGATCTTATTAGGCTGCAAATTCCATTTACCGGCATTGGCGCGAACAATACGCAGCGCGCGTTCTGCATCCTGCAAAGGTCCCAATTCGCGATGCACCAGATCGGGCTGAATAGGCAGGCGGTAATTCAAAACAAAAGCAGTAATGCCGAGGGTATTAAACCATTTGGCCAGCTGAAAGCCGCTTATCTGAAACGACTCGTGGTGATAGCCGCCACCCGGACAAATGATAACAGCACATTGTTTACTTTCCTGTATAGAGGGGAAGAAGGCCGTGATGCCCGGCGTACCTACCTGAAACAATCGTTCGTTGTTGATGCTGTCTTTTAATTTCATGCCCTTTGTATTGGGCATTTTGCCAGCCGGCCACAAGGGAATAAACTCCTGTGCTTGCGAAATAAAAGATACCAGGACTAATGCAATCAGAAATGAGATGATCTTATTATTCATATGGACCTTCTTGTTAACTACTTTTTAATCCTTTCTACTAACTCCAGATTCAAGCTCCTGATGTTTTTCAAAACGATCTGGGCAATGATGCGCGCGCCGAGTTCACTAAAATGGGTATTATCTTCTTTGCCCTGCGGGTAATTGGGGTGTTCGCCCGGAGCGAGTTGATTGAACAACAGCTTCGATTTTTCTACGCCCCATTGCTGGTACAAGACCTGCCCTTCTTTATCCAGATCAATCAGGGGTACGTTGTTCTCTTTGGCCACATTGCGCACAATTTGCGCATACACATCGTGTGTGCCTGTAACGTGCCCTGCTGAATCAAAACTGCGCCGTGCAACGGGTGTCAGCAAAACCGGGTTGGCTTTTTTGCTGCGCGTATCAGTTATATATTTTACCAGGTTGGCTTTAAATACTTCTTCTGTGGTATAGCTCTTTTTTGTTTTTACTTCATCGTTGTGCCCAAACTGCACAAATACATAATCGCCTTCCTGCATGGCATCTACCACTGGTTGCCAGCGGCCTTCTTCCATAAAGGTTCTGGTACTGCGGCCATTCTGGGCACGGTTATCAACTTTTACGGTGCTATCAAAGAAATAAACAAAGGGCATTCCCCAGCCTGTTTCGGGATAGTATTTTGTTTCTTTTATCGACATCGTTGAATCGCCTATCAACCAAACCGTGATCTTCTTTTTTGGTTGAGCGAAGGCAGCTAACATTACTAGCGATATGGCAAGAAGCTTTTTCATCTTTGATTATTTATGAAACGTGAAATTGGCAATCCTTCGGCTGTATTCAGGGCCTTGTAAACCTGTTAACGTGTTAACTCGTCAACTGATCAACTGGTTAACTGATCAACCTTACTTAACCAATTCATTTAAATACACCTCTATGTTCGTATAATTTTTATCCAGTTTATAAGCCGGTGCATCGCTGGGATCAGCGGGGTTCAACGCATGTTTTGTTTCCCATGCATCGGGCAAACCATCCTGATCTTTATCAGCTGCTGCAGGCAATGACTTTAATGTGGGCCATGCTTTTACAGTGGCTTCATACGCCGTACCATGCGGGTAATGCCCCTGTACATCCACAAACCCACCGCCGCGTTTTTTTACTTCATTAATGATGCGGGCATCCATCGTATCTCTTTTAAAACTGCAGCCTACATTTTTCAACACCAGCTCGTAGGCATCTTTTGCCTGCTGCGTGGTTACAGCTACAGCCGCAAATGGCGTTGCTGCTTTTGCCAGTGCCGGATCGTCGCTTTGCTTTTCACCAACCTGTACACCCTTCCAGTTGTCACCGGTTACTTCAGCCGATCCATCTACATAATTCCCCTCTATAAAAAATTTCCCATAAGGTAATTTTGAATTCTTCCAGGGGTTCATGATCCGGTATTGCACATCTTTATTAGTACTGGGCCCGTAGCGATAATAATTGTTCACCATGTTGTAGCTGCCACCTTCCCCCGCATAAGAGCTATTAAGTCCCCAGTCGTAGATCACATTATTACGGAAATCAACCAATTCCTCAATGCCCTGCCTGTTGCCGTTGAACCGCGGATTGCGGCTGTTGCAATGGGCAAACAAATTGTGGTGACCCGACAAATGTTTGCCACCCCAAATGCCGCCATAGCCATGATGTTCGTAATCTTTATCGCCTGTTTCAAAATGATAACTGTAATTCAATGGTTCGGCAATAAGATTCCACTGCAGCGTAGTACTGTCGCCATTATATACAGAGAATACTTCGTCGGTACTCCAACTAACCGAGCAATGATCTACAATAATATTCTTGTGCCGGGTGCCGCCAAATGCGTCATCACCGCCATTGCCATCTACCATTCCGCCGCGCTGGTTTTTATCGCCCATGCGGCACCGCAGGTACCGTACAATGATGTTATCACCAGCCAAACCCACCGAATAATCGGCCAAACAAATACCATCGCCGGGCGCAGATTGTCCGGCAATAGTTACATTTCCTTTTATCTCCAACTTTGATTGTAAATGAATAGTTCCTGAAATGGCAAATACAATAATGCGTGGTTCATTTGCTTCTGCTGCCTGCCTTAAACTTCCGGGACCACTGTCATTGAGCGTGGTTACCACCATCACTTTACCAGCCCGGCCACCGGTGGTGTACTTACCAAAGCCTTCTGCACCGGGGAAAGCAATGGGTTGTGCATTTGCCGAAAAAAACAGTGACAGACAGCTTAAAACTGTTCCGATAACATTTATATTCTTTATCATACGCAAATAGTTCTTACAAAAGCTCAGTAAAAAATACCAGTCTGGTATTTAGTCGATAATATCTGGAAAAGGGTTGCCTGAAAAAACGGTATCAGCTATTTTATAGGAGGTGGTCATATGGCGGTTTCTTTTTGGGATATAATAGCAATCGTTTAACCTAATTACAGGTTCAATGTTAATGAGGTATTTTTTAATATGGCCGTTTACCCATGCTTTTTTCTATGCAATCGTTCCCGGGGAGGAAGGGTGAAGGGTG
>CBIMFG010000868.1:0-3208 GCA_966243125.1 uncultured Niastella sp. | reverse complement strand
CCCAGGCCACCACCGGCTGCGAGGTTAAAACCTATCAGTTTGCCATTTTCAACAATGGCAATCAAACCCAGGTCATTGGTAAATACATCCACATCGTTGTTTGGTGGAATGGCAATGCCCACTTTGAATTTACGGGGCAGATAACGATCCTGGTATCATGGATCTGTTTCTACTTCTTCTTTTTCCTTTTTATCGGTCAATGGCTTTTCATCGAGCCATATTTCATAATATCCTCTTGATTTGGGTAAGCCCAGTTTGCTTATTTTCCCTGCATAAGAAAAAATTTCTTCATGTATGGGTGAAAACTTGGGGTGAGCCGCGCACGCTACGTTACGATTTACATCGCCACAGGCAGAAATAGAATCGAGCAGGATGGTATTGAAAGCCTGTATGGTTGGCTTTACATGCGATTTTAAAATACCATGCAGTTGTATGGTTTGGCGGGTAGTGATCTTAATAACGCCGGTTGAATGGTCACCGGCAATGTTATGTAAGCCTATGTATTGATCAGCGGTCATAAAACCACCGGGCAACCGCAAACGCAGCATATAAGAATACAGCCATTCCAGTTTTTTGGCACTGCGCTCTTCTCGACGGTCGCGGTCATCCTGCTGATACATGCCATGGAACTTAACCAAGGCCGTATCATCTTCACGAATTGCACCGGTTAACTCATCGCGCAGGCTTTCTTTTAATGTACCACGCAAACCATCGCTGGCCATTTTTATTTTTTCGGTAGAAGACAGATTTTTATTATCGTTTGTGCTCATTTTAAAATGTTACAGGGTTCAAGTTACAGGTTACACGAAAATACAGTTCCCGGTTGCCGGTTGCCAGTTACCGGGAAAACCACTAATACACATCCTTTAAAAAGCGGCCTTCTTCTTTCAGCTGGTTCAAATACTCAACCGCCTGGGCGCTTGTATTATTGCCGAATCTTTCAATGATCTGCAGAATAGTATATTCTACATCTACACTCATTGGTTCTTTAGCGCCGCAGATGTATACATAGGCGCCATTTTGCAACCACTCATAAAATGCTTTGGCATTTTCCAGCATTTTATGCTGTACATATATTTTTGATTTCTGGTCTCTTGAAAAGGCAACATTCACTTTAGTGAGTACGCCTGTCTGCAACCAGTTTTGAATTTCTGTTTGGTATAAGAAGTCGGTAGTGAAATGCTGATCACCAAAGAACAGCCAGTTACGACCGCTGGCGCCAACGGCATCACGCTCAGCTATAAATGATCTGAATGGAGCAATACCTGTTCCGGGTCCAATCATAATTACATCCTTATCTTCTGCTGGTAAACGGAACTGGTTGTTTTTATGTACATAAAATTCCAGTGGGCCATCAACTGGCAAATCGGCCAAAAAGTTAGAGGCCAATCCATGTTTTACTTCGCCGTTCACCTTAAAATTGTCGCGGGCTACAGTAATATGTACTTCACCACTGTGTGCGTTGGGTGAAGAGGAGATAGAATACAATCTTGGAGTGATAGGTTCTAAAATACCGATCACTTCTTCAAACTGCGCGGCATTGCTTACGGGATAAATCTTTAACAGATCGAGCAGGCTGATCTTTGTTTCAGGAATGTCCTGCTTTACGATAGCGGCATATGCCTTTACTACTCTTTCAGGTAAGTGAGCAATGTTTGCTTTCTTTTTTAACAGCTCAATAACCGTATGCGTTTCGTTGCGGAACGCTACCGATTTCTTACCATCTACACGGGTCAATGCAATGATGGCATCAACAACTGCAGGTGAATTTTCCGGAATAATACCGATGGCATCACCGGGTAAGTATTCCAGTTCATCGGCCACTATTTCAATATGATGGGTTGCTTTGTTTGAACCTCTGTCGTTCAGGTTTACATTGGTAATAATGCTACCGGCGTATACTTTTTTGCCGGCAGGCTTTTTAGCTACTACTGCACCTACACTGGCAGTACCATTGCTGCTGGTGGTAGTAGTTAGTGAATGCAATACCTGCGAAAACCAGCCATCTGCATCGCCCTGATAATCTGTATCGCATTTGGTTAAATCAACCACGCGCTGGCCGCCCAGTTTTTGTAATTGCTGGTCAACATCTTCACCGGCCTTACAAAACAGGGGGTATGAAGTGTCGCCGAGGGCGAGCACGCCAAATTTTATCTGGGGCAACTTGAATCCGTTCTGATGAATGTGGTCGTAAAATTTCTTTGCAGTAGCAGGTGGCTCCCCTTCGCCTTGTGTGCTGATGATGGTAAAGAAGTATTCTTCTTTAGCCAGATCATTCAGGCGATATTGATCAAGGCTTACCACTTTGGCCTGGATCCCACTTTTCTTTGCTTTGGCAGCCAGGTCGGTGGCCAGCTTTTTTGAGTTACCGGTTTCAGTACCGTATGCTATTGTTATTTTAGATACGGTTGGTTTGCTTTCAACAGGGGCTGCCACGGGTGCAGCTGCTGTTGCAGGAGCCGAAGCCGTAGTGGCTGATGTGGGCGCCAGTGCCGATTGGTCGTGGCAATTCATCAGTACGCCGGCCAGGAATCCATTCATCCAAACCAGTTCTTCTTTTGTAGAAGTCCTTACTAAATCCTGTAACAATTTCAATTTATGCTCTGCTAACATGTTTATTTACTTTTTCCGCATTCTCAGAATCGGGTGTTGTTGTAATCAGTTTTGCCAGTGGTTTAAAATAATGTTCTGCGCTGTCGCTGTTTTGAAGCCATTTGAATTGCTCATGCAATGCCACCACTTTGCCAATAATGACCAGCGACGGAGAAACAAATGTTTTTCCCCGCAGCTGTTCATCATATTTATATAAATTGGTTACGTGCACATTTTGTAAAGGCGTGGTAGCCTGCTCAACTACCGCCAGCAACTTTTCGCTGTCTATATTATGCTTTACCAGGTTACTTACTACATGGTTGAGGGTTTCTGACGACATATAAAACACGAGGGTGTCGTTTGTTTCGGCCAGTTCTTTCCAGTAGTTGTTTGTAACAACATCCAGTTTGTAACTGGTTAAAAAACGTACTGATGTAGTATAGCCTCTGGCTGTTAATGGTATGCCTGCATAGGCTGCAGCACCCAACGCTGCGGTTACACCGGGAACAATTTCATAAGGTATGTTGTGTTGTACCAGGGTTTGCAGTTCATCGAGTATGTTCGAGAACATGGATGCATCGCCGCCCTTTAACCGTACTACCAGTTTACCCTGTGT
>CBIMFG010000867.1:0-3219 GCA_966243125.1 uncultured Niastella sp. | reverse complement strand
GGGTTTCCCTCTGTTCCTTTTCCCCCTGGGTGTAACGATTCCGTTAGCCGGGGTAGTATCAGGATCATGGGTATGTAAATAAAATAAGCGAAAATGTTATAAACAGCTGCCACCCGGCTTCTTTTATCCATATCGGGCATGGAGTTGCGCAGTACAAAATACGCTATGTAAATAAGCAGGGCAATGGCCGCGCCTGTTTGCTTGGGGTCGTTGCTCCACCAGGTGCCCCAGGTATAATTAGCCCAAATAGAACCAGTGATAAGCCCCAAACAACCCAATACCGTAGCAGTACGGGCAAATTCGGTGGCGTACATGTCGTAAAGCGGATCGGGTTTGCGCAGGTATTTTATGGAGTAGTACAATGAAACGGTAATGAGTACCAACTGACTGAACCACATGGGCACATGAAAGAAGAAATTGCGCATGCTTTCATACAAATTGCTATTGGCATAGGCCGTTTCATAAGGAAGCGGAATTAAAAGGCCCGCGATAAAAGTGTAGAGCAATAAAACAATACTCAGTATTTTCCACCATTTCCGGCGCATAGAGTCCTGTAGTTTAATACAAAATAGGTGGGGCAAAATTAGGGGAAAGGGAGGAGAAAGTTGAAGGTTTAAAGTTTAAGGTTTAAGGTTGTTGTTCAGTTTTGTAACCGCTGAACAATTACATCCTAATGCATTGCAGAATGCTGAGGCTGAGGTAAATGTATTAGGCTGAATTGTCATAAGCCTGCCTTATACCTTAAACTTTATACCTTAAACCTTTTTAGTCCTTCCAAAGAAAGGGAAACAGAATAACCGCCAGCGCAATAACCAGCATATCAAGCGCCACCAGCAGTAAAATGATCTGCCACAAGCCAATTTGAATAATATCGGCAAACGCGGTATTCGACATTTTCATCAGTAATAGTACCTGCGGAATAATTAGCGGAAAACCCATAATGGCCATCAGCGCAGCGCCCTGGCGGGCACGGGCGGCAATGGCCGCTAAAAACGTAAATACCAGGCTCAGGCTGCAACCGCCCAGGCAAACAAAACCAATAAATCGCATGGGGTTGTGCAGGGGATTGCCCATCAGCAATTGAAACAACAACAGGCTTACCAGGCTCATAATGATCATTAACCCGGCATTGAATAATAATTTGGAAAGAATAAAATCGCGTGCGCCCGCAATGGTATAAAAGTATAACATGCGGCCCTGACTTTCCTGCAGAAAACTTTTTGCTACCGCATTCACACAAATAAATAACTGTATCATCCAAAACAACCCGTTCCATACTTTTTCTTCGGGCTGGTTCATAGCCAGGTATAAAACAAAGATGGTTGATGCTACGTACAACAGAATACCGTAAAAAGTATATTGCTGTCTTATTTCCAGCAACAGGTCTTTCTTTATAAGAGCAATTATATGATTCAACGAGTTGATAAGTTTTAAGTTTTTATTCTATAATCTATGTTTTGTTGCCGCGCAGCGGTGTATTACATTCACCTTTCATCCTTCACCTTTCAGCTGCCTTCATAATAACACTTTCTGCACCGCGGTTCATACGAATCTTTTTCTCCCAGTAAGATCTGCGAAGTGTCTGCTTTTTTACGAAAACTGTAATTGGCAATATTGCCACATTTTACACATATAGCATGCAGCTTGGTTATATAATCGGCTTTGGATAGCAGAAAGGGAATTTGTCCAAATGGTTTGCCAGTATAATCCATATCCAAACCCGCCACAATGACGCGATGACCTCTTAATGCCAGTTGATCACACACCTCAGGTAACTGATCGTCGAAAAATTGCGCTTCGTCAATGCCAATTACGTCAGCTTCGTTATGCAATAATAAAATGGTTTGGGAGTTATCAATAGGAGTACTTAGAATGGCATTTTCGTCGTGCGATACAATGTTGTGAACATCATACCGCACATCAATCTTAGGCTTAAAGATTTCTACCCGCAGGTTTGCGATCTTTGCCCGTTTTAGTCTCCGGATCAACTCTTCGGTTTTTCCGGAAAACATAGACCCGCAAATTACCTCAATACTGCCCCGGCGCTCACCCGATATATTTGGTTCTATAAACATCTTAACGGAAATAGGTACAATAATTGTTAACTTTATCCTTTAGCTCTAACCATCAATCAATTAACTCAAACCATAAAAAAGTACCCGCTTATTATGGAACGTTTAGCACAACTTATTGGCAAATTAAATGAACAATTTGCACAAAACGCCGATCCGTTTCAACTATTAGTAACGGCCCAATTAATTGAAACAGAATTGGTACAGATGTCAACGTCCACACACCGGGTTTCTAACTCATCAAAAGTGGCGGTGGTAATGCCGGCGGCTAATGGTCATAGCTACCAGGCACGGAAGGCTGCATTCGAGGAAAATCCCACACCTGCAATAGTAAATACCCCGGCGGCGGCTGTAGAACCACCGGTTGAAATAGAAGCGCCTGTTGTAGAAGAAGCTCCGGTTGTAGTGGAAGAAGCTCCACCTGTGGTAATTGCTCCGGTTGTAGTGAACGGGAATGGCACTAATGGGACTACTGTGGAAAAAAATAATGGCCATAACGGCACCAATGGTCATCACAATGAGGCCAAGGTGGAGAACGGGTGGAAAATTGATCCATTGCGTGAAGTACCTACGTTAGCACATCAACAGGTTGTTAAAGAACTGAATGAAGTGATGGCTACCACCAGCACCCAATCTTCCCTTAATGAAAAGTTAAAAGAAGAAGTAAAGGAAGTAGCGCATGTATTGAACGATGCACCGGTTCGCGATCTGCGCCGGGCTATTGGTATCAATGATCGCTTTGTATTCATCAGCGAACTCTTCCGTAATGATGAAGTAATGTATGAACGCAGCATAAAAACCATCAATAGTTTTCGCATACTGCCCGAAGCCCAGTACTGGATTGAAAGAGAATTAAAAGTAAAACTGGGTTGGGATGAAAATAAGGAAAGCACCCGCCACTTTTATCAGCTGGTTAAAAGGCGGTTCTCCTGAATGTATTGCATAATCTTTTCTGTTGCTCCTTTCTTATTATAAACGTAATTACGGGCTGCCTGACAGCTTGCCTGGTACCTGCCGGTATCTGTCAGCAGGTTGTTACACGTTTTCTCCAGTTCCAGCGCGGTATTGATCACAAAGGCACCGCCGGCTTCTACCAGTTCAATTGCCTCAATGTATTTTTCGTACACAGGTCCATGCACAACTGGTT
>CBIMFG010000866.1:0-3220 GCA_966243125.1 uncultured Niastella sp. | reverse complement strand
ACCCCCGCATGCAAAGCATGATGGAATATTGCCTGAACCGTCGTAATAAAGAGGGTATGATGCAGGGACTGAGTGGCGACTGGATCTTTATTGACTGGGCGCCCGGCTTAAGCAAAAAAGGGGAAGTAAGTTTTGAACAAATGCTTTTCTGCCGCAGTCTGGAAACCATGGCGCTTTGTGCCAATATGGTGAACGATACTAAAAACGAAATGCTGTACAAACAGTTGGCTGCCGATATGCGGTCGAAATTGTTTTCTATTTACTGGAACGAAAGCAAACACGCCCTGGTACACAGCCGGGTTGATGGAAAGCAAACCGATAACGTAACCCGTTACGCTAATATGTTCGGTATCTTCTTTAATTACTTTAATGAAGAACAAAAACAGGCGGTAAAACAAAACGTGTTATTGAACGACAAAATCCAAAAGATCACTACCCCGTACATGCGTTTCTATGAACTGGAAGCATTGTGTGCCATGGGCGAGCAGAAATATGTGTTGAACGAAATTCAGCACTACTGGGGCGGCATGCTGAAAGCCGGCGCTACTTCATTCTGGGAAGAATACGATCCATCCAAATCAGGTGCTGATCATTATTCTATGTATGGACGCCCGTTTGGTAAAAGTTTGTGTCATGCCTGGGGCGCCAGTCCCATTTACCTGTTGGGTAAATACTATTTAGGCGTACAACCCACTTCCCCCGGTTATGCTACCTGGACCGCAGAACCTGTATTAGGCGGCTTGCAATGGATGGAAGGCAAAGTGCCTACACCTCATGGCGACATCACTGTTTATTGCAGCACTACGCAGATCAAGATTAAAGGTGCTGTAGGAACCGGAACGCTTAAGTTTAAGAGTCAGTCGAAACCAAGTACTAAAACCGGCACCATTGTTAGCAAAGGTGGAAACGTATATGAAATAACAATTGAAGCTGGTAAGGATTACGAGATAAAGTATAAGAGTTGACAAGTTGACTAGTTGACGAGTTAACAAGTTGACAAGTTGACGAGTTAACAAGGGTGAACCCTTCTAACAAAGAACATAGAACTAAGAACATAGAAGTATGGAAAGAATAATAGGAACTTATTATATCGAAACGCCATTAGATCCAGAGAAAGCTGCAACAGTGTTAGCCGGTGAGCAATCATCAGGAACATTCATTGCCGTGCCCGGAGAAACCGAAGAGTTGAAACAGCGTTTTGCTGCAAGGGTTGAAAAAGTAACACCGTTGGAAACTGTTACTACGCCTGCTATGCCCGGTGCTGCCAGCAGCAATGGACAGTACCATCGTGCCGAGATCCAGGTATCCTGGAGTATCGAGAACTTTGGGTACAACCTGCCGGTGTTAACCTCCACGCTGCAAGGTAATTTGTATGAGTTGCGCCAGTTCACGGGTTTAAAGCTGATGGATATAGAGTTGCCTGCTTCCTATGCCCAACATTACAAAGGCCCGGCCTTTGGTGTGAAGGGTTGCCGTGAGTTGACCAATGTGCAAAACAGGCCATTGATAGGCACCATTATAAAACCAAGTATCGGCCTTACACCTCAGCAAACAGCTGAGATGGTAAAAACGTTGGTGGGCGCCGGTATTGATTTTATAAAGGATGATGAACTGTTGTCTTCATCAGCCAACTCAGCGTTCAATGAAAGGGTAGATGCGATCATGAAAGTGATCAATGCCCATGCTGATGCCACGGGTAAAAAAGTGATGTATGCGTTTAATATCAGCGGCGAAATTGATGAAATGCTGCAACGCTATGAATACATTGTAAAAAGCGGTGGCACCTGCGCTATGGTGAGCATCAACAGTGTGGGTATGGCTGGTGTAAAAAAGATCTGCGATCAACGCCAGCTGGCTATTCATGCCCACCGCAATGGCTGGGGTATGCAAACGCGTCATCCGTTGCTGGGGATCGATTTTCGCGCGTATCAGAAATTGTGGCGCGTAGCAGGTGTTGATCAACTGCATGTAAACGGTATTCAAAATAAATTCTGGGAAAGCGATGACTCGGTAGTGTCATCTATACAGTCGTTGCAAAAGCCGTTCTATAACCACGAGTCGCCCATACCGGTAGTTTCTTCCGGCCAATGGGGCGGACAGGCGCCAGAAACCTGGCGCCGCACCAAAACAGTTGATCTGTTGTACATGGCCGGTGGCGGTATTATGGCGCATCCCATGGGTTCAGCAGCCGGTGTGATTGCTTTGCAACAGGCATGGCAGGCAGCGGTGGATGGGTTGAGTGTGGAGCAGGCGGCAGCTAAGTATACTGAGTTTGCGGAGTCGGTGAAGCAGTTTGGGAAGTGAGTAGTGAGTGGTGAGTAGTGAGTAGGTTTCCGAAATTCGGGAAGTCCGAAAAATCGCGAGTTCACTGACCACTGACCACTGACCACTGACCACTGACCACTGACCATTCACATTTAAAAAATGAATAGTATAAGCAACAACATATTACTAGCCTTCTACGGCGATGACTTTACCGGTTCCACCGATGCACTGGAGTTTTTAACCAGAGCAGGGGCAAAGACTGCCTTGTTCATTGAACCGCCCACACCGGAACAATTAAAAAAGTATCCGGGGTTGAATGCATTTGGCGTGGCTGGTAAAACCCGCGCCATGGCGCCAGCAGCAATGGAGCAAACGCTGTTACCCGCTTTTGAGAAATTACAACAAACAGGTGCGCGGCATGTGCATTATAAAGTTTGTTCAACCTTTGATTCTTCCCCAACCATAGGAAGCATCGGAAAAGCCATTGATACCGGCATAACAGTTTTTAAAAATAAATGTGTTCCCTTGCTGGTGGCTGCGCCTGTGCTGGGCCGTTACTGTATGTTCGGCAATTTGTTTGCCCGCATGGGTATTGGCAGCAATGGAAAAATTTACCGGCTCGACAGGCACCCATCCATGAGCAAACACCCGGTAACACCGGCCGATGAAAGTGACCTGCGCCTGTACCTGGAAAAACAAACTTCCAAGAAAACCGGACTGATAGATATTCTGCAATTATCCAACGGATCATTGGCAGATGCCTGGGAGCAGGTAGTACAACAGGGTTTCAACATCGCCCTGTTCGACGCCGTTTATCAGGAACAATTAAAACTCATTGGCGAATTGATAGATGCACAAGCCAATACAGGAACGTTGTTCTCGGTAGGTTCATCCGGTATTGAAATGGCATTGGGGCAGCATTGGAATGCCACCAATCAATTGCAACCCAAGTTCG
>CBIMFG010000865.1:0-3223 GCA_966243125.1 uncultured Niastella sp. | reverse complement strand
GGAATAGCAGGCGACGATCAGGTGTCAGTAAATTATTTTGTCAATAACTGTTTGAATGTATCAAATGCCGGTTCTACAAATACCGCATCCCCGGTAAGGGTAAGGGAAGAAGATTATAGCTGGCAGGTAGCACGTAAGCTTGACCTGGGTATTGAGTTGGGATTGTTTAAAGATCGTGTTTTTGTATCTGTAGATGTTTATCTAAACAGGATAGGAAAACAGATAATAGGTTATCCCGATCCGGCAAGAGGGCTAAATGCGCTGGTTGCAAAAAACTCATCGGCCATCGTGCAAAACAAAGGAGTGGAAATCGGGGTTCAATATAAATATAATAGCTCCGGACAGTTAACGTGGAATGCCAACCTCGTTCTTTCTATTCCCAGGAATAAATTGTTATCATTTCCCGGCCTGGCAAATTCTGCTTATGCTGGTACGCTGGAGATCAACAAATCACTTTCGGTTCAACAGGGATATCAATATACCGGTGTTAACCGGCAAACCGGGTTGTTTGAGGTAGCCGATCTTGATAAAGATGGTCAAATAACCCGTGAGGCCGACTATAAAATTTTCGGTGACCTTGATCCTAAATTATATGGCGGTGTGCAGGCAGGGATAGATTATAAGAACTGGGGTTTGACTTTTTCTATAGAAGGCCGCGTGCAGAAGGGTTACAGCTTGTTATACCAGGTGTATGCAAATACAGTCCCCGGTGCAGATGTGGTGAATTTGCCGGTTGATTTTTTAAACAGGTGGCATAAACCCGGTGACCAGAGTATTGTTCAACGCTTATCGGCCCAGGGTGATGCGGTAACCAAAGCCGCCATCAGTAATTTTATTGAATCCAGTGCGAGAATAACCGATGCATCTTACCTGCGTTTCAGAAATGTTAGCATACTGTACAAGCTACCTGTTAATAGCATCAGTCGTGGATTCTTTAAAACACTCAACTTTTATGTAACTGCGGATAATTTGTTTACAATAACAAAATACAAAGGGGCCGATCCTGAAACGCAAAACATCTTCACACTTCCGCCATTATCTACACTTATTGGCGGGGTTCGGTTGTCATTTTAGGTGCATTAAATTACAGCAACCATCCTAATGCAAAAAAAAGCTAGACTGTTTTTAAGATTTTAATCAGTTAGTTGTTTAGGTAATTGTAGCCTGGTTATTACCGGGCACAAAATCCAAGATCATTTAATGTTTTCATAACGCGATCCGAATGAAATATGTCGGTGAAGAAAGTGTTTGCTTGCTCATAAAATTAAAGAATAAATATGCCAGGTATTAATTCAGTATATGAAAGTCTTCGGCCCACCTTGCTTGGGATCGCCTTTGGTATAATGAAACATATCGAAGACGCGCAAGAGGTGGTGAATGATGTGTTTATTAAAATGATGGAGCTGAACAAAATATTTGCTTCCCAAAGAGAGCTGGAATATTATGCTATTCGGGTTACAAAAAATGCCTGCTTTAACAGGCTACGGGTGATAAAGCGTAGAAGACAGCACGCGGCCAGGTGGTGTTTAAATAATACACAGGATACCGTTGATGCAATTGAAGCGCCGGTTGAAACATATGAGCTGATAAGAAATGCTGTAGCCCAATTGGATGTGCAATACAAGCCGGTGATTTGCATGTATTACTACGAAGGTAAAACGTGTGAAGAGATTAGCGGGATACTAAATTTATCAATTGACAGCGTTCGTTATCGAATTAAGGCAGGGCGAAAGCTTATAAAGGCTGCAGTAATTTAATTGATCAATATCACATAAATCAATATATGGTATGAGTTTAGAGCAAATTTCCCGGGAATTAAAAGTACCTAAAAAGAAGAAGGCTAAAAAGAAAAGCAAAAAGAAGCGAGAACGATTAATTATTAAACTTGGCAAATTTATGTTGGACTCTGAAAACCCGTCTGAAAAAACGATCATCCTTACTGTGCTCGTGCTGTTGTTCCTGACCTTTTTGATTGTATGGTTATCGTAAATGAAAAAGCTGCCGGATCATTGCGGTCCGGCAGCTTTTATTTTGCATTGCTTACTTTTTAGTAAACATAATGCTTTCGGCTTTATTGGTGGTATTATCCATCAGTTTAATGGCATATACACCCTTTGGCAAATTGCTTACATTCAGTTGTATCTGGTTGTTGCTATTGGTGACCTTTATTCTTCTCAGTTCAGCCCCCGACATATTCACCAATACCATTTCTTTATTCAGCAGATCAATGCCTGTGGTTTTTACATACACATAATCCTGTGCAGGGTTCGGGAAAACAGCAATGCTGTTATTGTTATCAGCAACCGCAGTGTTCTTAATGGTAACAACCTGCGAATAAATACCACTGCTGCCCGGTGCTACCACTTTTATCCGGTAATACAGTACATCGCCTGTTTTATTTACATCTACATACTGGTATTTGGTGCTGGTTGTATTTGCTTTTGCATTGTAGGGCACCTCTGCTATTTTGTTAAAGGTATTGCCATCGCTGCTTTTCTCTACTTCAAAGTAATTGGCGCCATCGTTGCTTGCATCCCATGCTACGGTATTTGCGTTTACCCCTGGTATTCCTTTAACAGATAGAAATTTTACAGGCAGTGTGCTCATCAATCTTGCCGTCATATCCTGTTGAGCAATACCGGCATCATATATGCCATCAGTTGGAACGGCCTGGTCAAAGAAATCTTTAATAAAACCAGCCCCGGTGTTCTGTCCAATGTTTAATGCGGCACTGAAGAGACTTAATTCGAAATCCCATTGGCCGGGATCGCTTGAAGACATGTTAGCAAACACCTGGTCGTAGGCACTCACTTGTTTTTCTGAACTCTCCATATTAAAACCCATCAATCCACCGCTTAAATGATACAGGTTGCTTTGGTGTATCAATTGTGGCCCGTTAAAAGGCTTAATGTTGGGATCAGTGATGTTGGAACCAGTGGCGATCCAGAAGATGTTGTTCTTCATGGTTAACACATTCGAGATCCAGGGCGTTGATGCAATGCCTATGAGGTTCCTGACATCAGGCAAACGCGGTGGATGGGTTTCAATAACATTGTTATTGTAATACTGCAGATTCCTTACATCAACACCATAGCCGTTATTCGTGTTAATCCAGAATACGTGTCCGTTGTTGATCAGCAAATTGTAACCAATAACATTGTTGAGCGCCTGTTGGCCACTGGAACTGCCGAACTCCATAAAGCCAAGGTTCTCGCTGCACTTG
>CBIMFG010000864.1:0-3240 GCA_966243125.1 uncultured Niastella sp. | reverse complement strand
CGCCAATAAGATCCCGGGAGTGAGTGTCGCCTGGTCCGGGCAATCCTATCAGCAGCTCTTGTCGTCCGGACAGGCGCCGATCCTCTACGGCCTCGCGCTGATCGTCATCTTTCTCTGCCTTGCAGCGCTTTATGAGAGTTGGTCGGTGCCATTCTCCGTTTTGCTGGCAGTGCCTATTGGTGCTTTTGGCGCCATTCTTACCCTTACTTTTATTCCAACATTATCAAACAATGTATATGCACAAATTGGGTTAATTACCCTCATTGGTTTGGCAGCTAAGAATGCGATACTGATTGTTGAATTTGCCAAAGAACGGGTTGATCGCGGGCAGGAGTTGGTTGCTTCTACGCTGGAAGCGGTAAAGCTGCGTTTGCGGCCAATTTTGATGACCTCACTGGCTTTCATATTGGGCGTACTGCCATTGGTATTTGCCAGCGGCGCCGGCGCTAATGCGCGTAAAACCATTGGCTGGACGGTATTCGGCGGCATGTTATCGGCTACTGCCTTATCAATCTTTATTGTGCCGGTGTTGTTTGTGATCATCACCCGTTTCTCGTACGGTAAGAAAAAACTGGAAACATTGAAGAAGAAGGAAGCAAGGTTAGGGGAGTAGGACATAACTTTTTAAAAGCTAACAGGACAAGAGCGACTCTTGTCCTGTTTTTATTTGAACTATACGGTTATCAGTTTATTGATAGATCACTTTAAACGTCTGCTTCTTTCCGTTCACGAGCAGTTCCAGCAGGTATATGCCTTTGGCATAACTGCTAATATCTATCGATTCGGTATAAGTGCCTGCCTTTTGGTTCCTGGCAGCTGTGACTTGTACCAGTTTTCCCATCAGGTTCAGCACCCGTACCTGGGTTTTTGCCGGGGTCTTCAGTGTGTAATTTAATTTATACAAACCGGGGCCCGGGTTGGGTGTTACAATTGGCGGCCGTACTTTACTGTTATCTATTGCCCCGGAATTACTGGTTGTAACCTTTCTGGCTTCTGCATTGGTTTTGGCAAAGAACGGCGGTGTTAAATAAATATGTGCCCGGGTTACCAGGGTTCTGCTTCTTCCTTCGGCCGCCGTGGCTATCACATAAAAATCGTTCAAGTCAACCGCTGTGTTCGACCAGCCGTCTGCACTCAAAAAAATAGGATACGTTACATCACTCTCTCCCTGATTGTCAGATGACTCAATAATGCCCCGCCTGTCTGTCCAGTTCTTCAGGTCGTAAGAAAACCGGATCGCAACTGCATGTGTGCCATTCCATTCCTGATATTCTTCAACACCTATAAAATAGTTGGTTCCATTTACGTACGCAACACTAAATCGCTGGTCACTCGTATTGTAGGTTGGTAAAATGCTGGTTGATTTCGATCCTTGTGTTTTTACATAATTAATCATGTTTTCTTTGGTAAAACCAGATGGCAGTGATGGTAACCAGTATTCGTTTCCTGATGGATCTTTATAATACACTTCGTATGCCGAAGGGTTCAGGATATTGTTTACGTGAACCCTTACCAGTTTAACGCCACCTTCGCGGCCTTCTTCCGGGGCTACATGGTTGGGGCCCGAGTCAACAATAAAGACATACATATAATCGCCCGAAATAATGGAGGATGGATGGCGGAGCCCATTGGTAGCGCATTCGTTATTCGCATTTACATAGCCGTTCGAAGGCCAGAGGATTGGTCCTAATTCATTGTGATATCCCTGCTGACCCCAGTTGTTCGATGCATTGCTGGGTGTCCATACTGCGTTGAGGATACCGTAATAGGCATCCCAGTCATTTTGGCCACATGGAATATCATAGTTATAAGGCCTTGCCGGGTTAATGGTATTGTGCGACCCGCACCAGTCTTTGTTTTCAGCGTGACAAATACCGATGTTTATCAAACCTTCTGATGGATGCTGCAGCGAATGAGCAGAATAGATTTCCTGGTAACTGCGCTTCCACATTTGCGGACCATAAGGGCCCGTGGCTAAATAAGGCCCATGGCCAGAAACCCAGATCGAAGTGCTACTAACCATGTCTTGCGGATCGCTGTACGTATTGGTATTGCTTCCATCCGAGAAAAAATAGGTATGCCAGCCGCCTGCGATCTGCCATGGTGGTACTTCCATATTCAACGCTGCGCCATTGTAGAAAGTAAAAGTACTGTAGTCAAAAGTGTATGCCTCCAAATTAGCGGGTCCCTGAGAAAATGAGCGGGACGCAAATAGGAAACAGGTGAGAATGGTTAAAATTCGTCTCATGTATTATTAGGTTTAATGATAATGAATAGTAAAAGTAACGAGTAACGTAATAAGCGCGCCGCTAAATGAATAAGTGCGCATATTTGGGCGATAGACGTGCAATAATGGGAGATAATTGTGTAGCCATTAACGTTTCTAAACAAAAAAAGCCATTCACCAAATGGCGGATGGCTGTAATTATGTGATCAAATTAGCTGTTACTTTTTCGCAAAAGAAAATATATTGATGGTGCCATTATTGTAGCTACAAACCCAGGCCTCCAGTTTATTGTCATCTTCAAATATATCAACCCCAACCGGGTGGCCTTTACAGGTAAGCGAAGCTATCCGCGTAAAGCTGTTTTCATTGATCTTATATACTTCTACTTTGTCGCTGCTATAACAGGTTACAAATAAGAATTGATGATTTTTAGAAAGCACAATAGTACGTGGCTGGGCATGCGTTGCGGCAGAAAACAATGTTTTGTGCGTAACTGGATCTATACAGGCAATACGGCCCAGCTTGTTGTACGATACCAATAACCGGCCATTATCTGTAAGTACAATATGACGTGGGTTTGATGCAACGCGGATCTCAGATTCCTTTTTCCAGGTGTCGTTATTTATAACCGTAATAGAAGCGCCGCCCATAATGGCTACATACGATTTTTTGCGTTCGTCATCAACCACAATTCCTCTTGGGATGGCTGAAACCGCAACGGTGCTCACTGTTTTCGCATAGGGAAAAGCTGTAGTATCAGTGGCCAATATACTCACGCTGTGCGAATGCCAGTTGCTAACCAGTAAATGTTTGCTGTCTGCTGTACGGGCTATTATTTTGGGGGTATTGCCCGTGGCAATAGCGGGCACCAGTAAAGAGTCTTTGTTGGTGGCGCCTGCATATTCTATATAGATCTTTTTTTCTCTTACAGTAATAGTTGACGTGTCGGGCTGGTAGTTAACCGACTCGGTAGGAATGGGCACAATGCTGGCGGCATTATGCAGGGAAACCCA
>CBIMFG010000863.1:0-3243 GCA_966243125.1 uncultured Niastella sp. | reverse complement strand
TTTTTCCAGCTGCCCGCGCCAATCGGCTTCGGTTTTTTCTGTCGGACGGAACGTCTGCCAGGCCTGCAAATACAGCAGTTGCCCGAATTCGGGGCTGCCGATCATTTTTTTCGCCGCGCGGTGAATATTCATGTACGGAAACTGGTTATTGACGACGACGTGGATGTGCTGACTGCTGTGCGATTGCTGCTGAAAACAGAGGCAAAAGAAGTGGTAACAGAAAAGAACCCCGAAAATTTACGCTGGTTGTTATCAAAGCAAACGTTCGACGTGATCCTGCTCGACATGAATTTCAACAGTTCCATTAATACCGGCAACGAGGGGTTGTTCTGGCTTAAGAAAGTGAAAGAGTTTAAATCTGAAGCCGCTGTAATCATGATCACGGCTTATGGCGATATTGACCTAGCCGTACGCTCGTTGAAAGAAGGGGCCGCTGATTTTGTAGTAAAACCCTGGCACAACGAAAAACTGATCATAACCATAAAGGATGCGTTAAAAAAGAAGGAAGGCAAAAGCGCAACCCCACTGCAACGCAGCAGCGATTCTATTATCGGCACCGAGTTGCTGGGCGAGTCGGAAATAATGGCCGATATCTTTTATAAAATAGAAAAGATAGCACCTACTGACGCCAACATTTTGATACTGGGCGAGAACGGTACGGGTAAAGACCTGATCGCAAAAGCCATTCACCAGCAATCGCTGCGGGCCAAGAAGGCCTATGTAAAGGTTGATGTGGGCGCTCTTACCGAAACCCTGTTTGAAAGCGAACTGTTTGGTCATAAAAAAGGCGCATTCACCGATGCGCGGGAGGATAGGGTTGGGCGGTTTGAGGCCGCTAATGGCGGTACGCTTTTCCTTGATGAAATTGGTAATATCTCCCTGCATCAGCAAGCCAAATTATTAAGCGTGTTGCAGAACCGGCAGGTGATCAAATTGGGCACCAACGATCCGGTGGCGGTTGATATCCGGCTTATTTGTGCCAACAACGTTCCATTAACAGAACTGGCGAATGAAAGCCGTTTCCGAAAAGACCTTATCTATCGCATAAACACGGTAGAGATCATGGTGCCGCCTTTACGTAAACGCAGCAACGATATTATTCTGCTGGCAAGGCATTTCAGTCAGCTGTATAGCAATAAGTACCTGAAACCAGTAATGGAGTTTGATGATAAAGCGATAGAAAAATTGCTGGCCTATCATTTTCCCGGTAACATCAGGGAGTTGCAATATACCATTGAGCGGGCAGTGATCATGAGCGACGGACATGTATTACAGGCAACCGATCTTATTTTCTCACCCATTGAATCAAATAGGACGCACGAAAAAGAACCCGATGAACTCAATTTGAGTGCGGTTGAAAAAAATACCATTCTGCATGTAATTGAAAAACACAATGGAAATATTACGCGTGCTGCTAAAGAGCTGGGGCTTACCCGTACAGCACTATACAGAAGACTAAGCAAATACGATATCTAAAACTTTAATTTATCAGTTTGTTCTATAAAAGATTTGAATGGCGCATCATTTTTCAGGTGATCTACTTGTTCGTCACCCTGACCATTGCTTCATTTTTACTGGTAAAAGGCCGGTACGAGTTGCTGGTGGTTATGGTGCCGCTGATCATTTATGGCATAATTGCCATGTATCGTTTGCAAAGAAAGGCGCATACTGAGTTGAACCAGTTTGTTGAATCGGTTCATTATAGAGATTTCTCCCGCTATTTTGATGTAAAGCATGCTCCTGTAGAATTGCAGCCTTTGCGAAAGGGTTTTAACGAGATTAATTCTACGTTTAAGGTAATCAGTAAGGAAAAAGAAACACAGTTTCAATACCTGCAAAAAATACTGGAGCTGGTTGATACTGGTATTTTATCGTACCGCGAGCACAATGGGGAAGTGGTGTGGATGAACGAATCGTTGAAACGGATGCTGCAATTGCCCTATCTGAAAACCATTCATTCGCTGGCCCGTCGCGATAGTGAACTGTACCGGCAGGTAACTTTATTAAAACCCGGGGAAACCAAGATCGCTACAGCACATAGCGAAAAAACTTCGTTTAAATTGTTGATGTCTGCTACTGCATTTCAAACCGATGGTAACAAGTTTAAACTGATCGCTTTTCAAAACGTAAGTGAAGCGTTGGATGAAACTGAATCAAAGGCCTGGCAAAAGTTGTTGAGTGTAATGACGCATGAGATCATGAATTCCATTGCACCCATTTCGTCATTGGCCGAAACGCTGAAATACCGCTTACAACAATTTGCCGTACGGCCTGAGTTGGAATCGGGTTCCATGGACGATCTGGAGTTAGGTATAGATACCATTAAAAGAAGGAGTGAGGGGCTGCTGAAATTTGCAGAGACCTATCGCAATCTGAATAAGATCACCACCCTGAACCTGAAGAAAATTTATGTGCGCGATCTGTTCGAAAACCTGCATCACCTGATGCAGCCTACATTGGACCAAAAGAACATTGAGATGGAGATCATTTTAAAAGACCCCGATCTTCAATTAGATGCCGATACTAACTTGTTGGAACAGGTGTTGATCAACTTAGTAGTGAATGCGATGGAGGCTGTAAAGGAGCGGGAAGAGCCGCGTATTATTCTATCTGCTTATTTTGCCAATAACCACCGCACCGTAATTAAAGTAGCAGATAACGGTATTGGCATGCCTGAGGAGGTTCTTGATAAAATATTCATTCCTTTCTTCAGTACTAAAAAAAGCGGCAGTGGTATAGGCTTAAGCTTATGCAAACAGATCATGATGCTGCACAAGGGCAACATTCAGGTACAATCCATAGAAGGGCAGGGAACTGCGTTTTTGATGCAGTTTTGATGAATTACAAACTCAACGTTACCCGTTTGGCCAACCAGCTATCTTTTACCGGTATCAGCCAGTTATTTTCCAATTCTTCTTTTGTTTGAACCAGGTTGTTGAAGTACAGCGTATCTGGGGAAATGAAATTATTGTTGATTGCGTATTGCAATTGGGACAATGGCAGCATTTGCACTTTATCTTTTACCTGAAAAGTGAGCATTTGCCTGTCGAACATATTTACCTTGAAGAGCTGTTCAATTTGTTTTATCAGGCGAACAGAGCTGTCGGTACTGCAGCCGCTTACACCGGTAGCGCGCTCATCGGCCATCAGCACAATAAACTGACCATAGAACAGGTTACCATACCCCTTTACCGGGCTGCCATGCGAATTCCAGTTGGCGGTGAAGTTATTCAGCAAATCTTC
>CBIMFG010000862.1:0-3249 GCA_966243125.1 uncultured Niastella sp. | reverse complement strand
TCCCAAACGGTTCAAAAAATGTCTTTTTCAGGTATTGGGGGTAGCTCATGCCGCTTACTTTTTCAATAATAAGGGCCAGCAAAGCAAAGTTGGTATTGGAGTAGCTAAAGCCACGGTTAGCGGCAGCAATAGGTATTTTCTGGTAGTTGGCTATAAGGAAATCCAGTACATCCTGGTTGCTCACCATCTTGTGTTTATCCCAACCCATGGAGCCCATGTAGTGGTCGTACTTGGGAATACCGCTGCGATGGTTCAATAACAACCGAACAGTAACGGCTTCCAAAGGAAAGCCTGGTAAGTATTTTGAAACGGGATCGTCGATATTCAACTTGCCTTCCTGCCACAGTTTTAAAGTGGCCATACCGGTAAACGTCTTTGATACGGAGGCAAGATGGAATGGCGTACTGGGTGTGATGGAATCTTTGCCGGTGCGGGGATCTACGAAGCCATTGTACATTTCGTAAATGATCTGGCCATTTTTGGCCACCAGCACACTGCCATTGAACCTGGTTTTACTAAAGGTTGAGTCGATATGGTTGCTCACCATTCTTTTATAATAACTCATCTCTTCAGGGGTTAATGGAACAGCATGAGAAAGTGATGAAGTATCACCTTCATTCATAGGGGAGGAAGTAACCTTCTTATTGTTTACACGAGCACAACTCTCCAATACCACTAGGGTTAGCAACAACCTGACTATGTTTTTCACCAGGACTTATTAATTTATGGTTCAACTAATGAGCGAAGTTACAGAAAACGGTTCAGTAACGGGGCATCAATTCAATTTCTATGCCCAACTTTTTGCAACTATGAACTATATTTGCAATCTTTTAACTAAGATAACGTAAAAGCAGTAGGATTCATTATGACCGACAAACAAATTACGAGTTATCCCAAGGAAAAGATAAACATTCTTCTACTTGAGAACATTTCTGACACGGCTGTTAAATTCTTTAAAGACAATGGTTACACATCCGTTAAAAAAGTAACGGGGGCATTAAGTGAAGAAGAGCTGATAAAGGAAGTGAAGGACGTGCATTTGCTGGGTATACGATCCAAAACGCAGATCACTCCGCGTGTACTGGATGCTGCGAAGAAACTACAGGCAATAGGTTGCTTTTGTATTGGAGTTAATCAGGTTGATCTAAAATATGCTAAACAACAGGGTGTTGCGGTGTTCAATGCGCCGTATTCCAATACCCGTTCGGTAGCTGAGCTGGTGATTGGTCTATCAATTTTGTTGATTAGACGCATTATTGATAAAAACAAAGCCGCGCATGAGGGTGTATGGAATAAGGAAGCGAAGGGTAGTTATGAGCTGCGTGGCAAAACTTTGGGTATTATCGGGTATGGCAACATCGGTACCCAGGTAAGTATTCTGGCCGAAGCTATGGGTATGCATGTGATCTTCTACGATACCGTAACCAAGCTGCCGCTGGGTAATGCCATTGCCAAAAAAACGTTGAAGGATGTGGTGAGCCAGGCCGATATTATAACCCTGCACGTACCCGAAACAGCTGCCACCAAAAACATGATCAATAAGAACGTGATCAGGAACTTTAAAAAAGGTTCTATCCTCATCAACTACGCCCGTGGCGAAGTGGTTGAGCTGGATGCGCTGGCCAAAGCTTTGGAAGAAAAGCAAATGAGCGGCGCCGCGGTAGATGTGTTTCCATGGGAGCCGGAAAAAAACGGCGACAAATTCTCTACCCCGTTACAGGGTTTACCCAACGTAATTCTTACCCCGCACATTGGTGGTTCAACCGAAGAAGCACAGGAAAACATTGGGGAAGATGTAAGTAATAAATTGTATCAGTACCTGGAACATGGTACCAGCATTGGTTCACACACGGTGCCTACCTTAAGCCTGCCCTTGCAGGAAGGCGTGCATCGCATCCTGCATATTCACCGCAACGTACCCGGTGTACTGTCGGCCATCAACACTACATTGTCGAACGCCAAAATAAACATTCTGGGCCAGTACCTGAAAACAAATGAGGAAATAGGGTATGTGGTGTTGGATATTGATAAGAAGCTTTCGAATACAGCCTTGCAGTTGTTGAAGGAAGTGAAGGATACGATTAAAGTAAGATTACTGTTCTAGAAGTATATTATTTTTTTAAAAGGCCACTCTACCAAAGGGTGGCTTTTTTCGTGAATGGTCAATGGTGAATGGGAAATCCGCCTTGTCGCGAGCTATTGACCATTTGACCGGGTAAGTCGCAAACTCCCCCTCAAATTGTCCGTAACACACCCCGTTGAAGCTGTTTTTTGATTCTAGCTTTGTTTCAACAAAACAAAAAACAATTACTCAACTATTAAATCACATTGTTATGAAAAAGACAAACATATTCTACTGGGTGTTTACCGGTTTATTTGCTGCCATGATGCTGCTTTCAGCAGTTCCTGATATCATGAGCGATCCTATTGCCATTCAGGGCATGCATGTGGAACTGGGTTATCCTACCTTTTTTGTGCCCTTTATAGGCGTTGCAAAATTGCTGGGGGTGATAGCTATACTGGTGCCTGGTTTTCCACGCATAAAAGAATGGGCCTATGCCGGTTTGTTCTTTGATCTTATTGGCGCTACGTATTCTATTATAGCTATTGGCAAACCAGATTGGATGTTTATGGTATTACCACTGGCATTGGCTACTACTTCATACCTGCTCTATCAAAAAAGAATAAAGCTGCAACAGTCCGGAATTGGTTTTCAACAAGCAAAGGTAGCTATAGGGTAAGGATGAAGGTTGAACGGTGAAAGATGAAGGTGGCTCAATTTTGAAGCATCAAATTAATAGCACCCCTCAAATTTCCGGAACTACTTTCACCCTTCACCTTTCACCCTTCACCATTCATCCTTCTCTTGGCTTACAATTTGCAGCAGTTCAGTTAACCAAAACATCAACACCATGAACCAAAGCAGTATTGGCAAAACCTATTTGGCAGAACTGGAATCTGAAGTAACCGCTACCCGTAAATGTCTGGAACGCATCCCCATAGAACGCTTTCATTACAAACCCCACGAAAAATCGATGGAATTGGGCTACCTGACAATACTGATTGCAGAAATGCCCAACTGGATCACCACCATGGTAGAACAGCCTGACATTGATTTAGCCACCGGGCAATTTTTTAAGCCTGCCACTACTGAAGACCTGGTAAAGCGGTTTGATGAAAACATGCAGGGGGTTCGCAAAGCATTGACCAATGTTTCGGATGAAGCCCTGATGGAGGCATTTTCGCTGA
>CBIMFG010000861.1:0-3253 GCA_966243125.1 uncultured Niastella sp. | reverse complement strand
GGAAAAACTGGTATGTTTTATCATTGCTCAAAACAATAACCCGGCCAATGCCGCAGGGTTGTTTGTTGTTTTTAGTAAGAACCAAATGCCCGGCCTGTTGCAGGTACGGCATCCCTATACCGTGCTGGGTAAAAAACTGTTTATACCAGTTAATGCCGAATTGTCGCCCGCTATCAGCGAACCCGAATTGCAATCCCTGCTCATTTGGGATTGCCAGGTTTTTCACCCAACCATTGGGTTTATAGGGTTTGAAAGATCAGATCGCATTGACCTGTTTCGCCTGCTGCAATACCAGGAGCCCCGGAATATTTACTGGGGATATGCCCAGCCAGGCCAGCAACCCTGGATGCCATTGCGCCAGATAAGTGTGCAGCAACCAACAGCGCAGGAAGTTTTTGATTCTTTCAAAGAACACATGGGTGGCAAACCGCTCACAAATATTCCAACAACAAATAAAAAAGAAGTGCCTGGCTGGTTGAACAACCCAATTGCCAGCGAACTTTTTAAAAAAGGCTTTTCATTTTTAAGCAAGTTAAGTTCCTTACTACCTGAGGGCTCGGTGGGGGCATCAGCAGGATCATCAGCTGGCAGTGAACATGTAAGCAGCGGGCAGTCAAAAGAGGGTAATAAAAAGCCAGGTTGGTTTAATAAGGTTAAAAACTGGATGCAGGAAAAAATAGAGGACCTGGAAAAACAACGGGAAAGTGAATTGAAGCGCCTGTCGGATCTGTTTGATAAGGACACCGATGAGGCATTACAATATGCTATTCCGTTAAACAGTCCGTTTGAAGGCAGGGGCGCAACAGACCAGCCATCGGCCCGGTTGGGAAAGCGTTCTACAGAATTTAATATGAACAAGCTGGGAGGCGGGCAAGCCATTGATAACTGGAACGTAGATAATTATTACGACGATTTACGCGCTAAATACCTGAAAGCGGCAGAAAAAGCTATTGAAGCAAAGGATTTTAAAAAGGCGGCCTACATCTATGCGCATTTGTTAGGTGATCTGTCATCTGCAGCAGCCACCTTACGCCAGGGTAAACTTTACCGGCAGGCAGCCGCGTTGTATAAGGAACATTTAAATAACCTGGCCATGGCGGCTACCTGTTACGAAGAAGGTGGGTTGTTACTGGAAGCCATTGACATGTATACGGCATTGGGTAAGCACGAAAAAGCAGGCGATCTGTATAAAGAACTGGACCAACAGGAACCGGCGCTCGCCTGTTATGAAAAATGTGTGGCAGCCGCAGCACAACACAAAGATTACCTCGAACAATCGCGGATAATTATTGATAAAATGGAGGATGCGCCCAGGGCAAAACAGGTATTGTTAAACGGCTGGAACGATGTAAAACAGCCAGAAGCCTGCCTGGAAAAATACTTCAACCTGGTAGCCGATGATAATAAAGAAGAAATACATTCAGTTATAAAAACATTTCATGCCAATAACGAGGCGGCAAAAAAAGAAATGGTTTTTCTGAATGTAATTGATAAAGTAAACCGAAAGTATAAAACACCAGAACTGGAAAATGCCTGTCAGGGCATTGCCTATGAAATTGTAAGTGAGCAGGTGAGTGCCGGTAACCCCGACAGCTTGTTTGCACTCAGGAATTTTGTGCCCAACGATGAGTTGTTGACGCCCGATTTTTACCGGTTCCTGCATGCCGTTAACAACGCGCCTAAGCAAACGCCACCACCTGATAAATGGCAGTTGAAAACCGATGTGCATTGGAAAAAGGTACTTGTCTGGAATAATCAGATCCTGATATGGGGATTGGATGCTTATGGGCTGGTACTGGCCAGAATGAATTGGGCCGGGCATAAAGAATATTATAGTTGGAGCGTATTAATAAAAACAGGTAGTTCTTTATTACCAATAGCCAACGCCCCCCATACAAATCACATCGTGGTGTATGATTACAATCCGGCGTTAACCGATAAACACCTGCCAAAGAATAACCATTTTCAGGATTCATTGCATGTTTTTCGCCCGGGTTTTATAGATGCCAGCACAATTGGTATTGGGTTCTTCAAAAATCTAATAGTTGTTGTACAGCAATTAAATGGTGAAGGATCACTTATTTATTATACATTGGAAGGAAAGGTTATCACATACAATCCCTGTACATTCAATAATAGCACATATAACTTTAGTCTTGCACCTGCGCCGGTTAAAGAACTACTGTGGTGTGGTGATAAATTTTATTTGTCAAACGGCCAGGTATTATTGACTATTTCCGAAAGAGGCGCCATAAATGTTTTGTTCCATACCGAAGTACCAATTCACAAAGTGGTAGTTAATCAGCGGCAGGATGGGAAAGTAATTGTTGCAATAGCAATGGAAGACCGGGTTACGATTCTGATCAATAATCAATGGGACGAGAATGTTAAAACGTATGAAATAATAGAGACAAAAGTGGTAGATATGACCTTTTTGCCTGGAGACCGTATTGCAATCGTCTATGAAGAAGCAATACAGGTCTATAATGTAGAGGATGATTTAGATCCTGAATTACAATGGCTAACCAGGATAGAAAAGGGGAAAATGGCCGTATTTCCCGGCCTTACCCGTGACCAACTCGGTATTTTGGAATCAAATGGAAAGATAACTTTGCACAATATGCCCTAACCCATTCCATTCACCTTAAAACTATTAAGCTTGCAATTATCCGAAGAACAAGTACTTGCCCTGGCGCCCGATGAATCGTCAAAAAAGTCAGGGAAAGAATTGAGCAGCCCGGGCAAATGGGTAAGCAAAGGTGTAAATGAACTGGCGCTTTGGGGCGAATGCCAGGGCAGCGGAAGCAAGCCCTACCAAACCCAGGTTGACCTGGTGAATATGTCCTTTAAATGAAGCTGTCCCAGCCGCAAATTTCCCTGCAAACACGGCGTTGGATTGTTGTTACTGCACGCCCGCGCACAAAGCGAATTTACCAATCATGAGATGCCCGCCTGGGTATCGGAGTGGATCAGCAAACGGGCTGAGAAGCAGGAAAAACAGGCCGAAAAAAAGGAGAAGCCCGTTGATGAAGCCGCGCAGGCAAAACGCCGCCAGGCCCGGGAACAAAAAGTAACCGATGGCATTGAAGAATTATTACAATGGATAAAAGATATCATTCGCAATGGTATCATCAGCATACCTGAAAAAGGATCCGCCTGGTTTGAGAATATGTCGCGCCGCATGGTAGATGCACAGGCGCCCGGCCTTGCCGGCATGATCAGGAACCTGTCGGAAATAAACTTTTACCGCGAT
>CBIMFG010000860.1:0-3254 GCA_966243125.1 uncultured Niastella sp. | reverse complement strand
ACCAGCGAAACACCTACACTCGGCATTACTTTACCAATATCGCTGGGTTTGGAAGAGGAAGCCAGAATGCTGCCGGTTAACGCGGTAGCAGAACCGGTAATATCAAAAGTGGTACGGGTTCCCTTGTTTCTTTTCACCCCTTTATCTATTTGTAGAAAAGTATACTTCAATCGTAAAACATAACCGTTGATCACGTTTACCGTTAACTTATAATCTTCTACCGACAGCGGGTAATTCAACGCATCCTTTACAACGATCTTAACCTGGGCGGTGTCGCGAACGCCAAACCGGGTAGCGCCCACAAAGCTCAGCACAACGGTTCTTTCCTTGCCTGGGTCCGATTCCTTTACAAAGTCAAAACCGGGCGCCCAAATGAAATCATCATCACATTTTTTTACCAGGGTAGCGCCCCGCAAAGGCATATTGGCAAAATAGGTAATGGTTTCAATAGGAAAGTTCCCATTTTCACACTGTATTTTAAAGGCAACAGTATCGCCCTCATCAATGGATAAAGTTCCCCCAACAGTAGGTTTAACCCTCGATGGAATGATGTCGGTATTATAAAAGGTAATATAAAAAGCAGTATCAATGTGGTCGCTGGGTACTTCCAGGTTTTGTACGCCCACGTTCACGCGGTACTGGTAGTCGTATTTCAGTTTGCCAGAAAGAAAATAGTTTTTGTCTGCTTTAAAGGTTAACAAGCCGTTATCCTTGTTAATACGTAAGCCCAGGGGTGGGTTACGCAGAAACCAGTAATACTTCGACTGGTCTTTATTGATCTCCAGCTTGTATGCCAGGGTGGAATCAACGTGCAGATTAAACGACGGATTAATGTTCTTGATCCGCAATGCTACTTCGGCGGAATCAATAACAAAAGGTAACGTATCAACATGTTGATGACCGTGATATATGCTATCGCCCGGCTGCCGTTCTTGTGCAATTGTCATCCCTACGCCTGAAAATATACATAGCACGATCAATACCAACGTCTTTTGGATACAGAAGGTAAGTGCTCTCATGGGGGCCGAAGTTAGTGCAAATAGCAAAAAAAACCATCCACCAAACGGCGGATGGTCCTCTAAACCAAAACCAACTGCTTATGAAACCAAAACTTTAATATTTCTTTTACTATTATTACTGAACAACTACCTGTTTAGGCGTTTCTTTTACCTGCTCTTTTTTGGGCAGAAACAGTTTCAGAATACCGTTCTCGTATTTAGCCTCAATAGCATCAGCATTTATTTGCTCGGCTATTGTAAAGCTGCGTTTAAAGCTTTTACGGCTAAATTCGCGGCGAACCGATTTGGTAGCTTCTGTTTTATTTTCTTCTTTTTTATCGTAGCTGATCGTTAATAAGCCCTTGTCAACATTTACCTTGATCTCTTCTTTATTAATACCAGGTACGCTTACTTCCAACTGAAAACCGTCAGCAGTTTCGTCAATGTTAACCGGGGCCAGGTTAATGCCGCTGTACCCTTCATTCCATAAACCGGGAATTGAGTTAAAGAAATCGTCCACTACTGTATCGAATGATTTTCTTGCGGGATGGTGCAGTCTTACTGTCATAATTATAAATTTTATTGTTTTTTAAATTTTGATGTACGAGTATCTATTTTTCAAACAGTGTACCATTGCGAAAAATGGCCAAAAAAGCGACAGGTTTGCCAGAAAACAGGAATAGCTGGCAGACATAATTTCAGTTAGAACGGTTTGGGTATGACATAAATTCCGATCATGGGTAGAAATGAACTTTTTACGTAGTTTTGCGTTGACAATAAAAATATATTCAATGTATCCAACAGAAATAGTACTCCCAATGAAAGAGGAGTTAACTGATAACGGCTTTCAAGAAATGTTAACCTCTGAAGATGTTGATAATCAACTTAATTCACAAGGCACAACCCTGGTAATGATCAATTCCGTTTGCGGTTGTTCTGCAGGTTCGGCTCGTCCTGGTGTGTTAATGGCCGTAACCAACTCAGCCAAAAAGCCGGATCATTTAACTACCAGCTTTGCCGGTTACGATATTGATGCGGTAAAGAAATTGCGTGAGCGTTTATTGCCATATCCGCCATCTTCACCCGCCATTGCGCTGTTCAAAGATGGCCAGCTGGTGCATTTTATTGAAAGGCACATGATCGAAGGCCGCCCGGCACAGCTGATCGCTCATAACCTGATCGCAGCATTTGAAGAATATTGCTAAAATTTCTTAGCTGATTAATTCAGCTTTGTTCATAGTGATGAACCCTCTCATTCCTGAGAGGGTTTTTTGTTGCAAAACCGCTTGACTATTAGCCTGCCATACTATTTTGGCTCATTTGAACCATTTAAGCAATCCGGTTGCAGATTCTTCGTTTGTTTTCTTATCATTGCACCTTTATTGAATTATTGGTAGATTAAAATCTATTCCCGATACATGTATCCAAACCTATATTACGCTTTTAAGGATATTTTTGGTGTTAACTGGAACGGACTTCGTTTTATTAATTCCTTCGGTTTTTTTGTAGCCATGGCTTTTTTAGTTTCAGCCTATGTGCTGACTCTTGAATTAAAACGCAAGGAAAGAGCAGGTTTGTTAACGGGGCAGGATGTTAAAATGGTGGTGGGAAAACCAGCCAGCGCAGGAGAGTTGTTACTGAACTTTCTGCTGGGCTTTTTATTAGGCTATAAGATCATTGGTTTATTTATATCGGGTAAAGACAGTGGCGACCCGCAACAGTTCATTTTTTCATCACAAGGCAATTGGCCCGTTGGTATTTCGCTGGGTATTTTATTTGCCGGTTTAAAATGGTGGGAAAGGCACAAACAAAAACTGGATAAACCCGATGAGCGCACCATTCGCATTTGGCCGCACGACCGCGTGGGCGACCTGGTTATCTATGCCGCGTTGTTTGGCTTTTTGGGCGCTAAAATTTTCCATAACCTCGAAAACTGGAACGACTTCATAGCAAACCCCGTTGAGGCTTTATTATCATTCAGCGGATTAACTTTTTATGGTGGCCTTATTTGCGCCGCTGTAGCCATCTGGTTCTATGCCCGTAAACATAAGATCAATTTCACCCACCTGTGCGATGCCATGGCGCCCACGCTTATTCTGGCTTATTCTCTTGGCCGTATTGGTTGCCAGGTGGCTGGTGATGGCGACTGGGGTGTTTTAAACAGTGCTTATGTAACCGAGCCAGGACCAAAATCAAAAGTGGTTCTGGTTGATACCGCTACTTTTCAACGCACGTTACAGTCACACAGCAATTTTT
>CBIMFG010000859.1:0-3256 GCA_966243125.1 uncultured Niastella sp. | reverse complement strand
GCTATAGGTGTTTTACTTAACACGCCTAATAATACAATTATGAATGAGACGGCAAATCGGATTGCGGTTCTTATAGGTAAACACCTGAAAGGAGAACTATCCATTGAGGAAAGTTCTGAGCTAAAAAGCTGGATCGGCGAGTCGCAGGACCACCAGGAGATATTTGAAAAATTAACGAACGAAGAATATTTAGAGCGTTCCGTTCGTGAAAAATATAGGTTAAAGCCTGTAGAAGCGACAAGGGAAAAACTGAACCGTCTGATAGAAGCAGATGGGGAAATCGGTAAAACCAATGGGAGATTTTACCGGATTTGGCCCAGGTTTGCCGTCGCTGCTGCCATATTGTGTTTGCTGGTAGTTGGCATTATCTATACCGTTAAAAGAATGGATGAGGCTGATAGCAAGATAAAGGCAACAGATAACAGGTTAAAGGCAACAAATGGAAGTGGGGATATTGGCCCTGGCACCAATAAAGCCACCCTGAAACTGGCAGATGGTAGATCCATCGTATTGGACAGTGCAGCAATGGGGCAACTGGCACAGCAGGGCTCCACTCAGGTACTCAACAAAAACGGACAGCTTGTTTATGCGCCAACAGTGGGAGTGAAGCCGGGCGAAGTTATTTGGAATACACTATCCACGGCAAAAGGACAAACCTATCCCTTGCTTTTGAGTGATGGCTCCCGGGTAATCCTGAATTCAGAATCTTCAATACGTTTCCCTGTGGCCTTCACAGGCAATTTGAGGGAAGTACAAGTTAAAGGAGAGGTATTCTTTCAGGTAGCGCCAGGTGCCGATAAACCGTTCGTGGTGGAGGCTGGCAAGATGTATTTGCAGGTGTTGGGAACATCCTTCAATGTGAATGCTTATCCGGAGGAAGAAGCTGTAAAAGCTACCTTGGTGGAAGGCTCCGTACAAGTGAAAAAAGGCATTGAGAAAAGGATCATTAAGCCCGGTCAGCAGGCGCAGGTATTGCCAAACGAAATAAAAGTAACAGACGTAGATGTAGAAAAAATAATTGCATGGAAGCAGGGCATGTTCCGGTTCAAGGCGGATAAGCTTTCTGAAGCCATGAAAAATATTGCACGGTGGTATGATGTAGAGGTCGTATTTGAAGGTAATGCCGCCAATGTCGATTTAAGCGGCACTCTGTCAAGAAGTGCTAGCCTTTCGGAAGTGATAAAAGCGCTTTCCTTGCTGGACGTAGAAGCAAGAATCGAAGGAAGGAAATTAATATTGAAAGCTCAATAGTACGTGCTCTATCCTTATACGTATAACAGTATTGTATGACCGTTATGTGTGCAATGACTTTGAAGGACGAGAGCGGGTTGGAGGTGTTACAAAATGAAAAGCTGTTTTGTTTCCTCTACAAACATTATTTTGAAAAAATGTTTAACCATGCTCTTTCTTATTGCAGGGACCAACAAATAGCTGAAGATTGTGTGCAGGATGTATTTTTAAAAGTCTCGCAACACCTTCACACGTTCCAGCAGAAAATTACTGACCTGCGAAGGTGGCATTTTTGCCTGTTTGTTATGACCAGGAACAGGGCAAGTAATTTAATGAGGGGAAGGAAGGTCCGGATTGGCTTTTTAGTAGGTTATGCCAAATCGCTTACTGAGGTTATTTATGATGATGTGGTTTTAGAAAAGGAATGTGATCGTGTTTTAACGGCGGCAATTTCGGAACTGAGTGTGAGGCAAAAGGAAATATTTACTTTGAAATATTCAGGTTTTAAACCCAGGGTTATTGCAAAGGAATTGGCTTTAAGCTCTACAACGGTAAGAAATACATTGGGATCAGCGAGGAAAATAATGGTAAGATATGTGAGGGCGGAATTTGGTATAAATGAATCATTGGTCAAAATGGCCAACGAGATAAGTCACTGGTCATGAAAAACATTTTTTTAAGTTGAATTGAAAATTGCATTACCCTGGTAATGTCTTTATAAAAACCGTCCTATAAAAAACCGGAGCATCAAACTGTCAGTAATGCCTTATCCTGGGCAGAATTGGTGGAATAACTGTTACAGCTATAATGGCCAACAAGTACGCTGCTATGGTGTATTGGTATTTGAATGATTGGTCGCGATATTAACAAGCGTTAATTTGCGTTCCTTCCTTTATGGTATTACGGTTGTATCCCACCTTTTCATAACCGTCTGACGCTTGCAAAACCACCTGAAAGCATTAACCATACCTAACCTAAGTGTTGGTCTTTTTCACAGAAACACAAAACCGGCAGTGTCATTACCACTACCGGTTATAAAAGGCTAACCAATTTATACTGTCGGTATTTATTAATTAACCCACAAACTAAAGTTATGCAAGATTTTGCACCTTGCAAAGTGCCGGTTTTTGCCGGTACTGAACCAAAGCTATTTTCGCTCAGAAGAGAACTTAAAAAAATTGTATTGGTTATGAAGATAACCGCCATTCTATTGTTGGTTGCGACACTTCAGGTTTCTGCAAAAGGTTGGGCACAGGAGAAGATTTCCCTTTCTTTTAAAAATGTTGCTTTAGAGCAGGTGCTCAATTCTATTACCGATCAAACGAAGATTTCATTCCTTTACAGGCCGCAATATGTATATGGAAAGAAAGTAAGCATTGATATCAAGAATGCTTCACTAACAACCGTTTTGGATTTATGTGTAAAGAACCAGGAGTTGATATATGATATTGTTGGCAAAACGGTGATAATACGGCCAGAAAAAAAGCAAAATATAATCATTACCGGTGATGAAATACAGGTTAATAAGGGGATTAATGGTGGAGACTTTAAGGGAAGAGTTCTTACAAAGGAGGGTGAACCACTTGTTTCGGCAAACGTTGTAAACAAACGTACAGGTAAGGGAATTACAACAGATGCTTCTGGAAACTTCGTTTTGCAAGATGTTAACGTAGGAGATCTTATTATTATTAGTTATACCGGGTATTCTCCTATAAGCATTAGGGTAAGTGACTTCGTGGTAACGCTCGTTATGGATCCTGCGAAGAACGAGTTAGATAAAGTTGTGATGCAAGCATATGGTACTACTACTAAACGCTTCGCTACAGGAAACATTGCAAAAGTAACTTCTGAGGAAATAGAAAAGCAACCGGTTATTAATCCTCTGCAGGCATTACAAGGGAGAGTAGCCGGATTAGTTGTAACACAAACTAGCGGGTATGCAAGTGCACCTTTTAAAATTGAACTACGGGGTAGAAATACTATTGATCCCAATTTCACTTCTGATCCACTATATATTATCGATGGA
>CBIMFG010000858.1:0-3257 GCA_966243125.1 uncultured Niastella sp. | reverse complement strand
ATCAGATTCATCTGGAAGATGCATCTCTACCTTAGACCAAACAGTAGAAATTTTGGCCTGATGTTTGTTTGCAAACCCGTTCAACCGGCCCTCTATGAGTTGAAACCTGCCGGCAAGCGGGTCAACCATTTGCTCTCCTGCCTGATTACCTGCGTCTCCGCAGGAAAAAAGAAACAGGACCACCAAAGAAGTTAAAACCTGACGCATAAAAAGGATACAAATAGTTACTGATAATTGTTAAGGACTTGCCTATGTTTCTATCGAATTTAAAACAATTATGAATTAAAGCGACCGGCAGTTTTGGCAAGCCTGCGTTGGGGACAGTTTACTTATTATCGCTTGATTTTACTTCTGTCAGAATAATTTTGATTTCGGTTGTACCAATATTTTCAACATAGTGCTCGCCTACATAATCCATCCATGATGCGGTCCCCGGTACTTCGTCAAAGACCTCTGATGCGCCACCAATACGATATACTTTTAACCTTCCCCCTGTAACGATATAAGATGACTTTGGAGGATGCGTATGAATCTGGTCTTTGGAGCCGGGCTTCAAGGTATATTCCAGCACCCGCACCTTATCGTTTTCCAATAAAAGTTTAAAATTATCAGGTGAAGCTTTAAGGGCGTCAATTTCCGCCATACCGGCAAGCTTCGATTGTTTTGAATTTTGGTTACAGGAAAGTAGAATGAAAAACAATATTGCCGGGGTGATCAGGTATCTCATTCTTTTAGGTTTAAATTATTTAGAAGATAAATTGTCACTAACGTAATCCGAAGATGATTAAAGATAATCAGTTCATAGTTTATTCAAATGTTCATCTGTATTTCGCCTGTCAGATATGCAACTAATAGGATTTGTTGCTGATATCATTCCTTCTGCCAGCATAGTTAAACCTGTGTCAGCTGTTGGTTTATTGACTAATTTTTATTGTTTAAATTGTGTTCCGTCTTTAATTATGAAAGAAAAAGTTCAGAAAAAAACAATGGGCAACAGCAATCCGAAGTTGATGTTTATTCTTTTTTTGGCTGCGATCAGCCTTATGTGTAAACTCCAGGCACAAGCGCAGCAGCAGGAATGCGATATCCGGTTGAACGCTGTAGTTAGCGGGTCAGGAAATCTGAGTAACGACGGCAAAGGAACTTATTACACAGGAAAGGACTGGGTGGGAGTCTGGCTAAATCCATCACGCTGGCCTGAACAGTCTTTTCATATTTGTATGAATTGGCCCTTTGGCGGTTTCCCAGAATGTGACAGTGCGACTGCAGCAGCTCCTACGGGCACTCGTGATAGTCGCACACTCCTGCACCGGATGACTAACCCGGTACCACAGAGCGGAGGAAAATCATTGGGCGTGTTCACCGGCCCTGGCGGCGGGAATGACATTGCGCTGTCAAAGCCTTTAACTGCAACAATAAATAGCTTTACTGATATGGCTATTGGCTCCTCCTTATCACCGCAGTCGACAGAAGTTCGCTTTTGTAATTCCGACTGCAGTGCGTACTATAGCGTAATTTTCGGAGATCACAGTCTATTTGGTAACCTGAAAATTCACGGTGCCGGGTCTACACGGCCAATCGTTTCGCGCACCTCGGAATGTACCTGGACGATTAGTTTTCCTCCGGGAACGGTTGGAAGACTATGGAATAGAACACATGAAATTCCAACAACAGCACTCTACTCTTATGAAGGCAGCATGGAAGTGAAGAAACAGTAGCTGCAAGAGATAGCTACAACCGAAAGCTTAGCAGCCAACAAAAAACGGAGCATATATTCGTTGTCTTGAATCAGTAAACTGCCGTGAACCAACATGCAGATCCTCACTGCTTGGCCAGGGATATGGAAACCCAGACAATTATTTAAAAGCCTGAAACGTGTTCGACAGCCGGCATTTTGGCATGAGGGTGTTGCCGCATTGGTTAGGCTTTATAGATCATGCCCCATTTTTTTGCTATTGCTCTTCGCTCCTCCATTGTCTTTTGAATGAAGGGCTGGCCAACAGGTGTACCCACTTCTCTAAAAAATCCTTCAAAACCGGAAGGTGTATAGCCAAAACGCATTTCTATATTTTCACTTCCTGTATTCTGCAAGCCATGCCAGATACCTTTCGGCACAAGAGCTACAACACCTTCTTTGATTTGATATTGTTTGTCATCAAGTGTAAACAAACCAGAACCCTTATGCAAAAAGATAAGTTCGTCCTCGTTTAAATGTTTGTGTACTGGTAGGGCATCGCCTGGTTTAAAAGTTTCAGAAAGAAAAGAGGTTGAGCGCGCACCTTGCGTTTTTGCTATTTTTATTTTTACAATGGCTGTTCCATCCCTCATTTGAAATGCTTCACCTTCATCCTCATTTATTACCAGTCCTGTAAAATCCGATGTAGTATTTGCAAGAGAAGTTAAGGGAAGTAACAAGGAGGAAAATAAACCTAAACTTCCATGCTGTAAAAATTGTCTGCGTGAATTCATCAAAGTCGGTTTTTAGTAAAAAATGTATCGCAAAGTTGTCGCTATAGGAAAGGGGCGGTCTGAAATCCTGATAAATGTAGGAAATGTTTAAAGCTGCGAAGACTATAGGGCCATTTTTTCTAATACCGCCGCCAGAAACAGCCCAGGCTTTTGGCAAGCCGATTTGAGCGTATAGGAGATTCTATATCTATCGTGTGGGTTGCCAACCTTTATGAGGCAAATTATTTTGCCGATTCATGAATATGTATAAGCTTCCATTCACCATTTATTTTATTCCATACATATGTTAATGCGCCGGATCCATGGTTTGATACAGTTCCATCTAGCCCGACGGATTCCGCTTTAAGTATGAAACTTGCGACTGCACCATTTTTATTAGTTACCTGAACTGAAAAGGCGGAAGTTTCCCTTACTGTCCATTTTCTCATCATAGGCAAAACCTCACTGAAAACTTTTCGGAATTGGATGTTATTTGCACATACTAGCTCACCCCCTGCCCCAGTATAGAAAACTTTCGTTTGAATGATAGACAGCTATTTTTTCAATGTCTAATGTCTCCCATGCTTTATTGTACTGTTTAGTTAAATCGGTTATCTGCTTTTTAATCAATTCGTTGGAATCTTTGCGAGTACAAGAAGTTGCAATCACCAATAACAAAAGAAAAATGATTTTCATATTAATTTGTATTTCCCGTATGAGGCCACTGTTGATTTCTTACAAAGGTCATATTTTCCATATAAAGTGGAGAGGGATAATTGTCCTAAAAAAACACCTAATGTCAGCATTTA
>CBIMFG010000857.1:0-3258 GCA_966243125.1 uncultured Niastella sp. | reverse complement strand
TTAACAAAAAGCAGCCAGGAGGTAATGAACAAGCTAAAAGGCAACATTACCATCAATACCTATAGCAACATGCTGGCGCAGAATTATTATCTGGCGTTGCCTATGTATTATAAACTGGATGTTGCGCGGTTTGAACAATACACCCGGTTTAAACCAGATATAAAACTCAATTACTATTATTACTATCACAAGGCGGATAATCCCTTTTTGGATAAACAATATCCAAAACTGACCGATAAGCAGCGGTTGGATACCATGAAAAGGATCCAGGGGTGGGACTTCGATATCACCAACTACGACCCCATTAAAAAACAGGTTGACCTGGCGCCTGAAGATTTTAAGTTTGTACGAACCATCGAAAGCAGCAATGGCAAAAAGACCTTCCTGCGTATTTTCGATGATATACAAAGACTGCCCAATGAAGCAGAGATCACTGCCGCATTCAAACGCCTGGTGATGGACCTGCCCGTTGTTGGTTTTGTAACAGGGCAGGGTGAACGCGAAAGCAACGGCGAAGGCGATCGTGGCTACAATAAGTTTGCCCAGGAAAAAGCGTTTCGCTATGCGCTCATAAACCAGGGCTTTGATTTTACCAATGTAAGTCTTGATAAAGAAGTACCGGCGAGTGTTCGCATTCTGGTGATCGCAGAAATGAAAAAAGGATTTACGCCTGTAGAGTTGGAGAACCTGAATAAATACATCAACAAAGGCGGTAATCTCATCATTGCCGGCGAACCAGGCCGTCAGGAAAATATGAATCCGGTACTGGCGCCATTGGGTATACAAATGCTGCCCGGTGTACTGGTAAAACCAAGCGATAAATTTCAGGCCGATCTGATGTTGCTGAAACCAACCAAAGAGGCCATCGCTTTCTCCACCCAGTTTGAAGAAATGAAAGAACGACACCAGGTGCTTACTATGCCGAGTGCAGCGGCGCTTGATGTACAAACTGATAAAGGTTTCAAAGCAACCACCTTGTTTTGTTCCGACTCAACAAAGAGTTGGGTAGAACACGAAACCACCAATTTTGTAGATGACTCCGCTATTGTGAATGCCGCAGCTGGTGAAGTAAAAAAGCCTTATGCTACGGTGGTTAGTTTATCGCGCCGGATCAATAACAAAGAACAAAAGATATTGGTTACCGGCGATGCCGACTGGCTGAGCAATGCCGAGCTGGGTATGGGTAGAAAGAATGTGGTGGCAGCTAATTTTGCTTTGATGAATGCCGCCTTCTTTTGGCTGAGCGATGGCGAAGTGCCCATTGATATGTATCGCGAGAAATCGCCCGATACCACTTTAAGCACTACCGAAGGTGGCTGGAAAGTAACCAGTATTTTATTGAAATGGGGATTCCCCGCATTGTTGATTGCGGCTGGTTTATTTACCTGGATCCGCCGACGCGGCCGATAATAAGTATACTATGAATCTGACTACAGATAAGCAAACCCTCGACGACCTGCAGTTATTCGGCAGGCGGGGTGGTGATTCTATCTATGCGTTGTTTAACCAAACCGCAACCCGCGGTGGCGCCGAGCTGTTGGACCAGTTTTTTCGCAGTCCGCTGGCTGATGCCCGCGCTATCAATCAGCGCAGCAGCACCATCCGGTATTTTAAAGAAATAAAAGTTGCCTTCCCATTCGACAGTAGTTTGTTCGATGGCACTGAACAATATCTGGACAATACAGACGAGCGCAGCCGGCTGGCCCGGGAGGAAGATACGGCGGGTAGAAAATTGAAAAGTTTGATAGGGACCGATACTGAATATAAGCAGTTGGTAAAAGGTATCTCGGCCACTATCAGCATCCTTCAAACGCTGCACCGGTTTCTGAATAGTATTCAGGTCGGTGTAGCCAGCTCGCCCTACCAACAGGAATACGACGAGTTACGGCAATTGTTGTTGCCTGAGTTTGAACCCGTGTTCAGTGAAGGTAATCCTGATAAATTATCATACGCCAAAGCCGCTGAATACGACCAGTTGTTGCGGTATGGCCACCGGGCCGTTATCAGAAAACTGTTGTTTTACATTTACCGGCTCGATGCCTACATCGCCATTGCGAAAGTTGCGGAACAGCGGGATTTTGTTTTTCCAACAGCGCTGCCCGCTGAACAGCATACCATAAAACTGGAAGGCGTGTATCACCCGCAGGTAAAAAATGCGGTGTGCAATAATATTACCATTACCCCGCAAAGCAATATTGTGTTTCTTACCGGCGCCAATATGGCCGGTAAATCTACCTTTATGAAATCACTTGGCATTGCACTGTACCTGGCGCATATGGGTTTTCCGGTGGCGGCAGAGCGCATGGAGTTTTCGGTGCGGGATGGTATTTTCACCACCATCAACTTACCCGATAACCTGAGCCTTGGGTACAGTCATTTTTATGCAGAAGTATTGCGGGTAAAGAAGGTGGCGTCGCAATTAGGGATGAACAAAAACCTGTTTATCATTTTTGATGAATTGTTTCGCGGTACCAATGTAAAAGATGCGGGCGAGGCCACCGTGGCCATCACCAACGCCTTTGCACAACGGCCCAACTGTATGTTTGTGGTAAGCACCCACATTATTGAGGCCGGAGAGTTGTTGAAACAACAATGCCCTAATATTCATTTTGTATACCTGCCTACGCGCATGGAACAACAACAGCCGGTATACACCTATAAACTGGAAGAAGGCATTACGGCCGACAGGCATGGGATGATCATCATCAATAACGAAGGCATTATCCCTATTTTGAAGAACAGGAAAAATAAAACCGCTAACCTATGAGCTTTATTGCCGATAAACAAACGCTGGATGATTTAAACCTGTTAGGGAAATATAAGAGTGGTTCCGTTTTTCATCTGTTTAACCGGGTGCAAACGGCTGGCGGTGAAAAGTTATTGGAAGCCATGTTCCGGCAGCCGTTGCAGGATGCGGCTGCCATCAACCAGCGCAGCGGGCTGTTACAGCATTTTCAACAAAAGCCCATAACCTTTACGTTGAATGCAACCCAGGTAAAAGCCATGGAGGAATACCTGGGAATGGCTGGTGCCGGAAGCACGCTCTCAACTACCGGCAGCACGTTAAAGACAAAAATGTTGCAATTAATGGGCGTAAAGGAGCGGCATGAGTTACTGGTAGCCGGTATGGAAGCAACAAAGAACGTATTAAAGTCATTCGCGGCTGTTTTAACCACTATAACCGCACTGGACCCACAGCATCCCTTCCTGAAATTGGTGTCTGATAACCGTCAATTACTACAGGAGGAACAGCTTTCG
>CBIMFG010000856.1:0-3258 GCA_966243125.1 uncultured Niastella sp. | reverse complement strand
ACATTATCAAGCATTTACCAGAAAATAGACGCATTTACCTATTTATGTTACCGGTCATCACACATACTTTACCGGTTGTGAAACAAAAAATACCGCTCATGTCGGATTTTCTAAACGAAATGTTAACCCCCATATAACTTTGTTATGTCAAATCAAATAGGAGAGCATTCTCCACCAACATGAACCAAGTTATAGAGTTTCGTTTCTTCATCTACCGCCAACGCGTTAAGCCACCAGCAATCTCCAAAGTTTAATGAAACCGATTTTGGCTCACTGAGTGAACCACGCTAAGGTACTTACATATTGCACGCGCCTGGGAATGTTATGTATTTGCCCTCCTCAATTCTCAAACGATGAAATTAAAATGTTGGATCGGTCCGTTACTTTGTGTAACAATTCTACTAATGCTGCGACAGATATTATACGATGAAATGCAAAATGAGCATAAACAGTCAGCAATACCCGCAGCAATAGCAAAGCAAAAGCCGGAGATCAATCCTCCAATGGCCGGTACCCTTTTAATCAGGGACACACTGCCCTTCTGAATTAATTTCAGTTAAGTTAACAAGGCAGCCAATTCAAATGACATAACAGTTCAACTGTTATGAGTGACCGCTCGCGGACATTCCTGAACAGATTGTAAAATTCCCGTTTCGGCGGGAACAGGAATCGGCTTGATTATACCGAACATTTTTTCCCTTCAAGCACTCCCGTTAAGGCGGGAGCAGGGAATGGCATGCTAACACTAAACACAGATACAACTATGGCCAACTTAGGAAAGAAAATTTTGTCGGCGTTCGTGGAGGTTAACGACGACAAAAAACCGGAAACTGAAAAGCAGCCTTCTAACAAAGAAGAGGCGCCTGCAACAACAGCACAAACCTTCACCAGTACAACTACTAATAATAGTTATACAACACCGGCGAACAGCAGTAAGTTCAAAGATTACTTTGAAAAGTTGTTCCGCGAGGCCAACCTGCCCGGTCCTGATTACTTCGAATACAGTAAAATGTTAGAAGCAATGCAGGCAGTACCCAACGAACAGGTACGGTTCATCACCGCTTTTGCAGGCTTGAGTGTGCAAGGACTTGATAAACAAAAATTGTTATCAACCGCCGGGCAATACCTGCAACTGCTGGATACCGATGCTCAAAACTTCCATAGTTCCGTAGACGCCGCTTTACAGGAAAAAGTAGTAGAGAAAAAACGGCAAATGGAAGAAAAGGAAAAACGCATTCAACAGCTTACGCAGGAAATAAGCGCGTTGCAAAGCGAACTCCTGAGCACGCAGGCCGAAATAAAAGAGAATGAAGCCAAGATAGAGGCCAATACGGGCGGATATAAAAATGAAAGTGAGGCCATGAAAAACCGTATTGCCCGCGACATTGAAAAAATTAAAACCTACATACAATAAACCAACGTAACATGATTAACCCAATTGAAAAAGCAAAAACACCTGGCTGGTTCTCAGAACCTAAGAACGTAGCCACTACAGTAATAGGTGTATCCTTATTTGCCGGCCTGGCGTACGGTTTCTTAACCTATGTATTGCCCTGGCTGGTAACCGTAACCTGGAACCTGGTGAACCTGGTTATTGGTGGTGTGATCCTTGGCTTTTTGCTGATGATCGTAACCAATAAAAAATTCTGGCGGGCTTTAAAGTACCTGTCTGAATTTATAGGCAACTACACCATTGGCCTTGCCATTGAGTTGAACCCGTTCAATATTCTGCAAGCCAAAATTGAGCAGGGTTATAAAGACAGAAATACCCTGTACCAACAGGCCGCCAAATTAAAAGGCAAACAAAGTGAACTGGTGGATAAACTGACCGATAAAGAAAAAGAGTTGCAGTTGAACATTCAAAAAGTGAAGATCCTGCAAGCCGAACAAGGCAAAAACAGCCGGCAGATTGATCTGTATGCAAACAATGTATTGCGCTGCCGGGAATACATCGACAATGTAACGCCCATAGTAGGCGACCTGAACAAACTGGTAACCTTTGCCGATGCAGCCTATGAAGAGAGTGGTATTATGCTCGAAGATGCAAAGCTTGATCTGGAAGCCAAGAAAGACCTGTACTATTCAGTAACCACCGGTTTATCGGCCGTAACAAGCGCCATGAAAGCCTTCAAGGGCGACGATGAACTGAACCAGGATGCCGAAAAAGCCCTGGCCATATTGAAAGTGCAGATCGGTGAAAAGATCGGTCACATTAAATCGGCCATAGATGTTACCTCGCGCTTTATGGACGACAAGGTGCTGGAAGATAAAGCGAAATCGGCCCAGGCTGTTGAATTGATCAATCAGTTTAATAGCAATGATTTCAACTATACGAAAGATGCGTTGGATAAGAATAGTGATTCAGGGAAGTTGAAGGGGATTAATACGCCTGATCGTTATAGAGGATTATTGGACTAGGAAATTAAAAATGAGGAATGAAAAACGAGAAATGAAAAAGGGAATACAATGTTGAATATTGATTATCCAATGTTGAATGTCGAAGTGAAATGTACGAATTCCAGAGACCTGTATTTGCTTGAGGCTTACAGCTTGCGGCTTACAGCTTGCGGCTTGCAACAGCTTACCCGATTGCCCCTTATGAAAAACCAACAAAACAAATTAAACAACTATAAAAATCAGAATAGAAAATGGCACTTAAATTAAAACCCGCTGGTAAAGTATTGATCATTGCTGCAGTAGTAGCTGCAGGTATATTAGCGGTGCGGTGGTATCAAAACCGGCCGAAAGATGTAAACGGTTCAATTGAAGTAGGTAAAGTAGCGTTGCCCGATGCACCGGACGCTTCTTTACAAGGTAACGCGGTTAAATTACCCTTACCCGGTGATGAACAGGCCGTGAATGGCGGCACCGCTATTACCTGGGAACGTATGGCCTGGAACAGCCAGTTCAGCGGTATGTATGCTAACGGTGGCGTTCGTACTACAAAAGGTTCTTTGTTCGATAATGCGCACCTCGACGTGACTTATATCCGTCAGGACGACTGTAACAAACAAATGGCCGACCTGGTAAAATTTGCCAACGATTATAAAAGTAATCCGAATGCTGCGGGTGTGTTGATCACCTTCATGGGTGACGGTATGCCGGCCTTTATGACCTCGCTGGCCAAAGAGCTGGAACCTTTAGGTCCCGAATACCAACCCATTATTATACCGGTTACGCACGGTAAATCATTTGGTGAAGATCAGGTGATGGGTCCACAGTCGTGGAAACAGGACCCCAAAAACGCCCTGGGTAAAT
>CBIMFG010000855.1:0-3267 GCA_966243125.1 uncultured Niastella sp. | reverse complement strand
GACGAGGAGGAAGATTAGATTACTGCCATAAGTTCAACGAAATCGTGGGATAAACTCACTATTTTTCAATTTATAAGGCGATACATAATCTTAAAAATCCTTGTACTATGAAAACCCAAATCAAATCCCTGAAAAGCCAGGCGGATGGTGCAGCACTTGCCCAAGCCATCAATCCTAAAAAGGAATCATTAACCATTGAAAAGCTACGCACCTTTCCTGGCTGTGAACATTACAGTGATGAAGAAGCAGAACTGGTTGTGCAGACTATTCACCAATATGCTCTTATTCTGTTTGAATGCGTTTCAAAAGTCAAAGTGGTCCCTTTAAAAGACACTAACAACATATCATACTTAAATCCTATTAAAAAGAAAGCATCATGAACCAGCACCTTGATCTTTTTCAGCAATGGTCAAAAAGACCAGTTGTACACTATAAGAAAACAGCAACCGGCAAGTTTTGCGCAGTATATACCCGTGTATCCTCCAAAGAGCAATATGAAACCAACCTAAGCCTGGACACGCAGAAACGAGCCATTGAGGAGTTTGCAGCACGTAACGAGTTTGCCATCATGGGCTACTTCGGCGGTACTTATGAAAGCGCCAGTACCGATGGTCGAAAGGAATTTCAACGGATGTTGGAGTTTATTAAAAAGAACAAAGAAAAAGTAACGCATATTCTGGTGTACCTGCTCGACCGGTTCAGTCGAACCGGCGACGGTGCTATGCGGCTGTCAAAAGAACTTCGTGAGAAATATGGCGTCACCATTATTGCGGTCACGCAACCCATAGATACCAGCAATCCCGGCGGTGTATTTCAGCAAAACATGCAATTCCTGTTTAGCGAGTATGACAACCAGCTACGTAGGCAAAGAGCCATTGCCGGAACCAAAGAAAAGCTGGAAAGAGGTATTTGGTGCTTGCAACCGCCAATGGGCTATTCAATTATAAAAGAAGATAAAAACCGAAAGATTGTTGTCAATGAGATCGGCAAAAAACTGCGCAAGGCATTTGAGTGGAAAGCACAAGGCATGAAAAACGATGAAATCCTATCGCGGTTACAGGCAATGGGTGTTAAGATCTATAAGCAGAAGCTGAGCATGATCCTTTCTAACCCATTTTATTGCGGAATCATTGCCCATAAAACCCTGAATGGAAAATTGGTGGTAGGTGACCACGAGAAACTCATATCACAAGAACTATTCCTGCGTATTCACGATATCCGGGCATCAGCGGGAGGTAAGTATGGTGTATCGCATAAAAAGGAGAATGAAGAATACCCGTTAAAACTTTTCATGAAATGTGGTAATTGTGGAATTGGCTACACCGGCTATGCCGTTACCAAAACAATTAAAGCAACCCAAGAAATAGGTCGGTATCATTATTACAAATGTCGTACTGATGGCTGTAATTGCAATAAGAGTACGAGAGTGGTTAATAATCATTTTCTCGATTACCTGGCTGGTTATAGCATTAAATCGCATTTGGTAACGCCGCTGCTATACCAAATGAACTATGCTTTTGACCGGCATTATGAAGCTTCCTTTAAGTTAAGGGACACCCTACAAAGTAATCTGACTATAGTGGATGCCAAGATTGAGGAATTAGAAGAAAACTATTACGTTGATAAAAAGGTGCCCGCTGAAACCTATGACAGACTAATGGTAAAGCTCGCCAAAGAGAAAAAGCAGATCCTGGACAACCTTGCCGGTAGTAATATTGAGAGTTCTAACTTAAAAGAAACCTTCGAATGGGCCATCAATATTTCGCTGGAACTCCCGCTGCTATGGGATTCCGGCGGAGTAGGGGTAAAAGAAAACTTACAAAAACTGGTGTTCCCCAAAGGAATAAGCTATTACCACAAAAATGGGACATTTCTAACTGACAAAGTAAACGAAGTATTTCAGCCAATCCCACGTCTGAACAGCATTTCAGAAAACGATAAAAACAAACAAGGCAGCATTTCTGCTGCCTTGTCCAATTTAGTCGGGCAGACAGGATTCGAACCTGCGACCTCGTCGTCCCGAACGACGCGCGCTACCGGGCTGCGCTACTGCCCGAAAATTTCAACGCTCTCAGGTGGCCCGCTTGCCCGGCGTCCCGATTATATCGGGATCTGGAAAATCTAATACTCCTTCGTCGCATTGATTTTCTCAGAGCTGCGCTACTGCCCGAAAACAATTTTTCGATATATAAATATAACTAAAAACAATCTTTCTCCATATTTACGCGCACGGATCCTTAAATCGGAAGCATTCCGGCCATACAACGCAAATAACCATTTTAATACAACACATAAGAAAAGCCTGCGCTCAACGATACGCTTACTACATTCCGTTTGTAAGGAATGACCGCTGTAGTACTTTCATGCGTATTTGAAATGGTAATTGATTTGTCATAATAAAACCTGGTTTTGTAAAACGTGCCTAATGGCTCAATATGCACGAAGATCCTTTTCGAAAGCTTATACCCGGCGAGTGCAGATGCCGCCATGGTAAAAGAGGTTGTTCCACCGTTTTGCATAAAGGATACATAAAATTCATCGTTTGCGTTTTTCTGTTTCAGCCTTACAGAGCCGATATTCCCGTTAATAGTAATTAAGCCTATCGCCAGTTTAGGGTAAATAAAAAACCGCGATCCTTCCAGCCTGTACACTATCCCCAGGGAACCATCTTCCATTTCGCCGGCAAAACCGGGATGATCAATAGAAGCGCCATTGGCATCGGGATATACGTAATAGTCTTTGTCGTATTGCGCGTGCATCAGCAGGCTGAACTGATCAGATTTTATCCCGGCCCTTTTAGGATAACTCATCCGCACATTGAGTGCAACACCCCAATGTTTTCTAAAAAAATACGATATCGACAGGTACTGCAAGGCAATAGTATGGTTATCGAACGCAATTAACGGATCAGCCGCTTCGCCTTTGAAAAAAGGGCGTAGGGTTGCATTTACCCCAACAGATGCACCAAGATGCAATTTTGTTCTATAGGGTAAAGAATCCTGACTGTATGCAGAAACAGTTTGCAAACAAATAAACAGCGAAATAAAAATCCTGTAAAGCATTATATAAGGTCTATTGTAGGAGTGTCTTGTTCCAGTATCCGTCCATCAGATAAAACAAACTGCACTCTGAATTGATGGGCGCCGCCTGATGCCGGTGGTGTCATCAGCAATAAATTCAAGGTATACTGCAGATCTGGTTCGTAATATAAAGTAGCCCCCGTGTATTGTAAGTATTCATCAATGGTAGAAAAAGCAGCAGACATAT
>CBIMFG010000854.1:0-3269 GCA_966243125.1 uncultured Niastella sp. | reverse complement strand
TTGTGCGAACAGGCCCAGTAGCACAAAGCTGCCTAGTGGTAGCAATGGGATGAGTGATATGTATGTTGAGTAGTTCATTGTTAAATGTCAGTGGTGAGTGGTCAGTGGTGAGTGGATTTCCGAAATTTTTGCCTTGCCCCTTTGCCTTTATGCCTCTTTCCCGTCCACTGGTTAACTGGTCAACTAGAATTTCATTTCGGTTGTATCCTCTACATCAATTGACCTATGACTCCTATATAAATTAATAATTATCGCAATGGCCACTGCAGCTTCAGCAGCGGCGACGGTTATTATAAACAGGGAAAAGAAAACGCCATTCAGTTTGTTGGGGTACAGGTATTTATTAAAGGCAACAAAGTTGATGTTCACGCTATTCAGGATCAGTTCTATTGACATAAGCAAGGTGATAAGGTTTCGTCGGGTGAACAATCCATACATACCAATGAAGAACAAGGCCGTGCTTACAAACAGAATATGTGTTAAAGGAATCATGCTGTCTTTTCCTCCATTGTTATTGTTGATACAGATTTTCCATTCGCACCTGGGGGTATCACCTGTTTTTGTATGGTTTTACCCTTAGGCATCGATCGCATGGCAATAACAATACAACCGATCATGGCGGCCAGCAACAACATGCTCACTACTTCAAACGGTAATACAAATCCATGTTGTTTGGTATCGAGCATTTGTTCGCCAATGGCAGATACGGGAACTACAAATGGCTTATCAGAAGTGGGAAAGCTATATTCCGCAATGATGTTATACGTGAATGCAAAACCCAATAATACGGCCAGCACAGAAAAAATAGTTCGCTTTAAAGGCGGCTTTGGCAACTCACTGCCCGAATGATGGGTAAGAAAAATAGAAAAGATGATCAGCACCACTACCCCGCCTACGTATACAATGATCTGCACCGCCGCTACAAATTCTACCTGCATCCAGAAGTACAAACCGGCTACGCCCACCAGGCTAAACAGCAACCAGATGGCTGAACGGAAGATCTTCCTCGTAGTTACTGCCAGCATGGCCGTACCCAGCACAAAGGCTGAAATCAAATAAAATATGATCTGTGATGCATTCATATGCTATTATTCTACGCCTGCTCTTAATTTTGATCCGGGGTTATTTAATTTCTTCAACAACTGGCTTCGGTCGTACACACTGTGTTCAAACGTTTGCGCCATTTTTATGGCACTGGTTGGACAAGCCTCCACACATAAATTACACATGGTGCAAAGCTCCAGATGATATACAAAAGTATCCAACGCTTTTTTCTTTTTACCATCGGGGGTTACATCAAACTTTGTAATGATCTTGATCGTCGCGTTGGGGCAAGCCAGTTCACACGCAGTACAGCCGGTACAGGCATGTTCGTTGTTTTCATCGTGCGTCATCACTACTTCACCACGAAATCGTTCGGGTATTATCATCTCGGCCCGGTTATCGGGATATTGTTGGGTAATGATCTCTTTGGGCCGTACAAAATAGCTGCCCGTTGTTTTCATTCCCTTCAACAGCGACGACACCGCCTGGTATACTTCCGATATGTATTCTTTTAAAAATGCCATCCCATGATTGCAATTAAGGTTATTAATAACAGGTTGAACATACTGATCGGCAACAGGTACTTCCATTCAAGGCTCAGCAATTGATCAACCCGCAGGCGGGGAAACGTCCAGCGAAACCACATGATCAAAAAGATCAGGAAAAATGTTTTTCCCAGAAACCACAGCGAGGAAGGAATGTAATCCATAACATGATTAAACCCTTCCCAATGCCCTATGTGTAAAGGCATCCAGCCCCCGAGGAACAAGGTGGCGCCAATAGCGCATACTATAAAGATGTTGATGTATTCGGCCAGGAAGAACAACGCGAACTTCATTCCTGAATATTCGGTATGAAAGCCGGCCGTTAATTCGGATTCTGCTTCGGCCAGGTCAAATGGGGCACGGTTTGTTTCTGCCGTTACCGCAATAATAAAGATCACAAAAGCAATGATGGCGGGGATATGTCCGCGGAATAACCACCAGCCGGTTTGTTGTGAAGCAATAATGTCTGATACCTGTAAACTGCCGGACAATACCACAATAGAAATGATAGATAACCCCGCAGATAATTCATAACTCACAATCTGTGCCCCGCTGCGCATAGCGCCCAACAGGGAATATTTATTATTACTGGCCCAACCGGCCATTAAAATTCCAATTACGGAAACGGAAGACACCGCAGATACATACAACACACCTATATTAATATCCCAAATTTGGAATCCCTTGGCAAATGCAATAGGCGCCATAATGAGCATGGCGGCTATCATTACCACAAAGGGCGCCAGGTTAAACAGAAATTTATCTGCACCATCGGGGGTTAGCCCTTCTTTCATCATCAGCTTCAACGTATCGGCAGCGGTTTGTAACATGCCTTTCGGACCCACCCTGTTTGGTCCAAGTCGTATTTGCATACGAGCAGCAACCTTTCGTTCCATCAATACCAGTACCAAACCCAACACAGCAAATAAACTGATCACCAGCAACATTACTATAACACATTCCAGGATCAATGCCATGGTGGGATTGAAGGTTGCATACAACCACTGTTGAATTGAATCAGTTATATTTTCTAAACTGAACATGCTTTTTATTCGGCTTTATACTTTTTAATTTCTTATTCTTCATTTCTAATTTTTCATTTTCATCTATCAATATCTGGTATTACTAAATCTAAGGTTCCCATTATAGCCATTAAGTCACCAATTTTACTTCCCCGGCTCATATGATCGAGCGCCGACAAATTTGAAAAACCCGGTGACCTGAATTTAATGCGATACGGCGTAGTGCCGCCTTCACTAACGATGTACACGCCAAATTCACCGCGCGCCGTTTCAACCCTTGAATAAAATTCTCCCTTAGGCAACTTCAATACGGCTTTTGTTTTTGCCTGAAAATCGCCTTCGGGAATGTTATCTATCAATTGTTCAATGATGCGCACCGATTGCCGCAATTCTTTTATACGTACCAGGTAGCGCGCATAACTATCACCAGCAGTTTCGATGATCTCATCAAACTCAACTTTATTATATACTTCGTATGGATACAACTTCCTGATATCACAGGCCACGCCACTCCCCCGACCTACCGGGCCGGTACAGCCATAGGAGATGGCATCTGCCGCCGATAAAACGCCCACTCCTTTTGTACGGTTTTGAAAAATAATATTATTGGTTACCAGATCGTCATATTCATCAATCTTGCTGTTGAAGAGCTGTATAA
>CBIMFG010000853.1:0-3270 GCA_966243125.1 uncultured Niastella sp. | reverse complement strand
ATAGAGCAGTAGATTCAACACTGGCAGGTGCATATCGTCCGTTGTACAATGGAAACATCAGCAGCATGGCCGTGAATGTGGGGGCGTTAAACAATCCATTGTTGTATAATTATCAATATGACCAGCTCAACAGGTTGGTAGCAATGGATGCCTGGAAAAGGACGGGCAATAATTGGAGTAATTTAACTTCAATCAATGACTTTGGAGAACGCGTGAAGTATGATGCCAATGGGAATATTTTAAGTTATATGCGTAATGGTAATACTGCAGGTGGAAAACAGCTGGAAATGGATAAGCTGGCATATCACTACAAGCCAAACACCAACCAATTGGATTACGTGCATGATACAGTGCCGGCCGGTAATTACGATGTAGACATAGATGCGCAAACGGCGGGCAACTATCAATATGATTCCATAGGTAATCTGGTAAAAGACAATGCTGAAGGCATTAGCAGCATTAACTGGACAGTATATGGAAAAATAAGCAGGATTAAAAAAGGTGATAGTGTGGATATTGTCTACACTTATGGGACGGATGGAAACCGCATCAGTAAATCGGTTGTAAAGGGCGGAGACACTACCACAACCTGGTATGTGCGCGATGCAAGTGGTAATGTGATGAGTGTATATGAATCAGGAAAAGCATCCATAAATGTGGGCCACCTGACCCAATCAGAGGTGTATTTATATGGCAGCAGCAGGGTAGGGTTGTTAAGGCGTAGTTTGGATGTATCTGATTGGCAAAAAACGCAGCCTGACCCAACGAAGATTACTATGCCATTATTAGGTATGGGGGATAGTGTTACCTTTGGCCGGGGATATAAGCTCTTTGAACTGAGTAACCATCTGGGCAACGTACTGGTAACATTGAATGATAAGAAATTAGGTGTTTCATCCAATAATAATACTGTTGATTACTTCAATCCGCAGGTAGTGAGTGCGCAGGATTATTATCCGTTCGGGATGTTGCAGCCGGGAAGAAGTGTGAATGTTGGTGGGTATAGGTATGGGTTTAATGGTAAGGAGAATGATAATGAGGTGAAGAGAGAGGGTGAGCAACAGGATTATGGGATGAGGGTGTATGATCCAAGGTTGGGGAGGTTTTTGAGTGTGGATCCTTTGAATAATGATTATCCTTTTTATAGTCCTTATCAATATTCAAGTAATAATCCAGTTTTTTCTGTTGATTTAGATGGTTTGGAAGCGTTTAAAATTTTAAACAAAGCTGAATCTTTGCTATTTACTCCTTATGAATATGGTGGAAAAAATCCAACTCCGGAATTAATAAAGTCGTTAAATACTCCAGAAGGAACGGAGTATTGGAAGAGTACTCTCCGGCCCGCATTAAGAATGATTTCAAATTATCATCCAGATCATTATCATCCTGTAAAGGGAGAAATCTGCTCTGCAAATGATGAATATAAGCAATGGAGTAATATTACATTAGGGATCTATAAGCAATTTGCAGAATTTACAGGGAAAGGTAAAAACTTAGGAATTGATTGCTCTGGATTTACAGCTACAACTTATTTAGAAGATAAAGAATTGCTTATGGATCCTAAAACTTTGAATACGGGCTCTAGTGGGCAACTGGGCGCTTTTCAAGCGGCGGCTAAAGATAAAAAGGCATATGTTCATAAAGACTTTAACTTAATATCTGCGGGAGATTTCATTTATAAGCCGGGCCATGTTATGATTGCGACCGGTATTGTAAAAATTGATAAAAAAACAGGAAATGTTATAGCTTTTCTGACTTTGGAAGCAAATTCTACAGATGTTGGTTCTATTGTAAAATGGAGGAGTGTAAGTAAGGAATATACGATTGCACATCCTTTTAGAATATATGATACTACGAAATTTTTTAAATTCTTTTCTTTCAATGTTCCTAGATTTTTTATCAAAAATGAGGAGTTTGATCCAAAAGTGCGTACTGAAGAAAATAAAATACAAAACGTATATGAGGAAAAGAAAAATTAATTCTATGAAATTACTGTTATGTACTTCTGTTTTTCTTACTATGGGTTGTGGCTTAGGAAATGCAACACACAAAAAGGGTGAGGTTGTTAAGGAAAATGTAAGCACAGAGATGCAGGAAAAAGATACCTCTATAAGATTTGATAAGAGTATAAATGTGACTTTCTTTGATAGCATTTTAAGGAAAGACAAATTGTCTATTCGGCAAATTCAAGAGCATACAAGAATTGATAGCATGTGGTATACGGGTATGTTTGTTAACTCAGTTTTTGTTGGGGACACTATTCTTGATTTTAGTTATGGGCTTAAAGGGGCGATAATTACTTTTGATGATAAAAGGAACTGTATTTATAAGTTCTTGCTAATATTCAGTACGTGCAATAATATTAATACAGATGATAAAATGATATCATCCGATTGTGATCGAGATGAAAGCACTGGTTATAGTGCCTTAAGTTATAAAATATTAAATGATTCAATGTTAGAAACAACAGAACGGCATTTTAATGGTAACTCAGATAGTGGAACGATTAGTGTAATGAAATGGAAATTGGATCAAAAAGGAAAAATCAATTCAATGACAAATGAATAGCTATATGTAGACGTTTTCCAAGAATAGGGCAAGCGTTTGCTTGTACCAGGTAATAAGTCATAGAAATTGAAAGAGGTCAATAACTGTAACTAAAGGCGCTGGCGCTGTTAAAGAATGTGGAAGATATTGCGTTTCATTGGAATTGCCGAAAGGTAAAGATAATGCAGTAAAGTCAGCGTTAGATGCGGAGAGAACCCGAATAATCCATCCAAAAACAAAACAAACAAATTAAGTATAACTAAAGCATTAAACGGCTGAACCCAAGACTCTGATAAAAACCATCACCCAACCAGCAAAATAGCATTAACTATATATGAAACGAATTCTCTTCCTCCTGGCACTCCTGTGCCTGGAAAACGCCCTCCATGCCCAATACGTTTACACCATCAAGGCTGATAGTGTAAAGATCACTAACACCTGCGACACCGCGGAGTTGATCATCGAAAATCACACCCAAACGGTGCAGGGCTTCCTCTTTAATAAAGGGTTCGGAAGAACGGAGTTTAGAAAGGCATTAGTGAAAGTTAATGATAATATTTACCTTGTGGGAGCCGATACGCTTAAGATTCTACAGCCAGTATACAGCGCTGGATATGGTTTAACTGAAGCTCCTCTCAGAACGTTTAATAATAATCTTACCACCGGTATTGCCGGCGGACAAACAATAATAGGCTCTACTTCTGAAAATAGCGGATTAGAAAT
>CBIMFG010000852.1:0-3270 GCA_966243125.1 uncultured Niastella sp. | reverse complement strand
ATAAACTTCTTGAATCCTTCAATCTCGTTTACGATCTGCATACACAATTCCCTTGTTGGACAAACCACTAATGCCTGGGGATGTTTCAACTGCTCATTCACCAAATGCAACAGGGGTAACCCAAATGCAGCCGTTTTACCGGTGCCTGTTTGCGCCAAACCCACCAGATCCTTTGTTCCGCTCAGCAACACAGGAATTGCTTTTTCCTGAATCGGGGTGGGGTTAACAAATCCTAAAGCATTGGTAGCCTGTATCAGCCGTTCATCTAAACCCAATGCATCAAATGTTATCATAGTCAGAAAATTTGGCGCAAAGGTACTGTTATTATGGCCCTTGACCTAATATTATCTGTTCAAAGAGCAAACGCCCGTCAGACGGGAGCTTCAAGCTACAAGCTGTAAGCCGCAAGCGATTACAGCTTAAAGGCAAAAGCTTAAAGCCTAAAGCAATACACCGCGTCGCGGCAACAAAAAACTAAGAACTAAGAACTTTGAAGCCGGAACCTGGAACCTGGAACCTGGAACTTGAAACCCGGAACTATTTCAAGATCCTTTTTATCTTATTCGCCTGCTCAATCAGCTCCAGCAAATAGTCATAATTTTCCTTTTCCAAACAAGCTTTAAACTTGCGTAACTGGCTTATGTGCTCATTCAATACATCCAACACATGCTCGCGGTTTTGTTTGAAAATAGGCACCCACATGGCCGGGTTACTTTTGGCCAGCCGCACCGTGCTTTCAAAACCACCACCGGCCAGATCAAAAATGGTATCTTCTTCTTTTTCTTTTTCCAGAACCGTATTGGCCAGGGCAAAGGAAGTGATGTGAGAAATATGGCTGATGTAGGCCGTATGCATGTCATGGCTGTCAGCATCCATGTACGCCAGGTGCATGCCTAACTGACGATATATTTCTTCAATGGTTGCCACCGCAGCAGCGTCACTTTTTTCTTTTTCACAGATCACACAGCTACGGCCCGCAAAGGCATTCCGCACGGCGGCTTCAGGCCCGCTGTACTCCGTTCCCCACATAGGGTGGGTAGCTACAAACCGGTGGCGCATGGGGTGATCGGCAATGGCGGCACACAACGCATGTTTGGTACTGCCGGCATCAGCAACAATCTGTTTATCGGTTATCAGGTCCATCACCTGTTGCATTACAGGAATGGTAGCATCAACCGGTATGGCTACGTAAATGAGGTCAGCTTGTTTTATGGCTTCTTCCAGGGGCAATGCTTCATCTATCAAACCCAGCTCTATGGCTTTTTGGGCACTTGCTTCTGTACGGCTTACACCGATCACTTTTTTTACCAGCGCCCGCTCTTTTAATGCCAGGCTAAACGAACCGCTGATAAGGCCTACCCCAACTATGGTAACGGTATTGAACATGTTTTAGTTAACTTTTAATGCTGGTTTAAATGCTTTTATCCGTTGAATGCTTTCGGCAAATTTTTCTTCTGTACTGCACAAGCTCACGCGTATGTAACCATCACCGGCTTTACCAAAAATGCCGCCGGGGGTTATAAACACACCGGTGCCGTACAACACTTCATCACTCAGTTCGTAACCGGTTTTATAAGCAGCCGGGATCTTTGCCCAAACAAACATGCCGGCCTGTTTTTTATCATACACACATTGCAACAGGTTGAGCAGCTCAAATACTTTTTCGCGGCGTTTTTTGTAAGTAGCATTCACCTCATCGTACCAGCTTTTTGGCAATTGTAATGCTTTGGCAGCTGCTAATTGCGCAGGAAGGAACATACCGCTGTCCATATTGCTTTTAAACCGCAGCACTTCGTCAATGCGTTCTTTGGCCCCCAGCAAAGCCCCTACCCGCCAGCCGGCCATGTTGTGCGATTTACTTAATGAGTTCAGTTCTATTGCCACCTCTTTGGCGCCAGGCACGTTTAACAAACTGGCTGGTTTATCATTGAGGATAAAACTATAAGGGTTATCGTGACAAATAAGAATGTTGTGCTTCTTTCCAAAGGCCACTATCTTTTCGAACAGGCTGGCCGAAGGCAGCTGCCCTGTTGGCATTTGGGGATAGTTGATCCACATCAGCTTATAGGCCCCCTCCTGGCCTCCCCCATTAGGGGAGGTGGAAGTAACTAATTTATCTAAAGCTTCGAAGTCAGGTTCCCAGTTATTGGCTTCGGTTAAATCATAATCCACACACTCACCACCGGCTAATTTCACGGCGCTTCTGTAGGTGGGGTAACCGGGGTTGGGCACCAGTACTTTATCACCGGCGTTTAAATAGGTCATGCAAATGTGCATGATGCCTTCCTTGCTTCCCAGCAGGGGTAATATTTCGGTATCAGCATTCAACTCCACCGCATACCATTGCTTGTACCAGTCGCTGATAGCTTTGCGCAGCGCCGGTGAGCCTTTATAACTTTGATAAGCATGCACATTGGGTTTGTCGCTTTCTTCCTGCAGGGTCTTTATCACATCAGGGTGTGGCGGCAGGTCTGGACTGCCAATACCAAGGTTGATCACATTCTTGCCCTGTTTGTTCAACTCATCTATCTCCCGCAGCTTTTGTGAAAAATAATATTCGCCAATACCGTCTAATCTCTTTGAAGTTTGCATATCGTTGTGTTAGTTAACTAGTGTTTTTTAAGATGCGGTCACCGGTTTCCAGTTACCAGTTACCGGTTTCCGGGCTTTTGCTTCGAATTCGGTAACCGATGGCCGCGAAACGGGTAACCGGTAACCGGCGACCGGTAACAGCTATTCAATACTCTTTCCATTCTTATATACCCCATATATCCTTAACTCTTTTGTAACCGGTTTTATGCTATCAATAACTGCATTGAACTGGTCCTGGTTATCAAATTCCATATCAGCATAAAAACTGTATTGAAAATCGGTACCAGGTATGGGTGAACTTTGCAGCTTGCTTAAGTTAATGCCTGCATCAGCAATGCGGCTAAGCACCCGGGCCAAACTACCCCGTGAATGATCGGTATGAAAATTCACAGAAGCTTTATTAGCATCGGTTACTGGTTGTGCTATGTCTTGTGGCACCAGCACCAGAAACCGGGTATAGTTATTTTTTAAAGTATGAATGTTGGGAGCAATTACTTCGAGGTTGAAGAGGTCGGCGGCGAGTTTGCTGGCAATGGCGGCTATGTGTTTACTGCGGTGCTGCTGAACATGTTTAGCGCTTAGTGCAGTGTCTTCTGTTTCTACCAGCTTCCAGTTGTATTTGTCGAGGTATTCGAGACACTGCTGAATGGCCATGTGGTGGGAGTGCACTTCCCGTAT
>CBIMFG010000851.1:0-3271 GCA_966243125.1 uncultured Niastella sp. | reverse complement strand
CACCTGAAGGATCCAGTGTTTTGTCATCGTAGTCCGGCGACGTACCAAATATGTCTGAGAGTAATGTTGAAAGATTCACATTGCTGCCGCCCTTTTTCCAATGCATGAGCACAGAAAGTTCAAAATTTTTCCAGGTAACGTTGTTGTTGAAAGAGAGGTTGAAGTCTGGTTCTGCATTTCCAAATACAGCCAGGTTGGTATTGGGATCTACCTTATCGGTGGCATCGCCAATGCCTACTATTTGTGTAGGGCTTTTATCCAGTTCAATGCGATAGGTGCCCAATGAAGCGCCAAAAGCGCCAACGTTAAAGGCCGGTACATCCAGCCTGGTTACCCGGGCGGTATTCTTCCACCAGTTTACCTGCGCATTCCAACGCCATTCTTTGGTAAGCACGGGAACAGCGCTTAAACCAATTTCAACACCTTTATTCTGAATGGCTGCTACGTTCTTCCAGCCGGTTGAAAAACCGGTTGATCCTGGTGTTTGCACTTTCAGGATCAGGTCATCCACATCTTTTTTATACCAGGTAAATTCAACGCCCAGGCGATTGTTCAGAATACCGGCATCCACACCCAGTTCCAGTTCTTTTTGTCTTTCGGGTTCCAGGTTGGCGGCGCCTCTGGTAACATCTATTAATGAACCGGTGGTGCCATTAAAATAAGCTGGAACCAACGGGGAATAGATGGCGCCAAAGGGAGCAAAGTTACCCGCCTCGCCATAAGCGCCACGCACTTTCAACAGGCTGAGGATCTTTACATCCATAAGCGGCGTAATATTAAATGCCAGCGAAGCCTTGGGATAATAATACAATTTGTCTGCATTACCATTCCGGCTCGATTTATCGCCCCTGATACCCAGGGTAGCAATCAGCATGTCTTTATAATTCACTTCTTCCTGCGCAAAATAGCCGCGGTCTTTGGAGATGATGCGGTTTTGTTCAACCTGTATAGCGCCGGCCTGGTCAACGTTGGTTTGAACGCCTATCAATTGGGTGGCCGTGTTAACAATGGTATTAAGATTGTTATTGATCGCATTTACGCCCGCCTGGGTTGTAAAAATGAAACCATTATCGGGATTTAATTCATACACTGCCAGGGCAGAATAGTTATCGTTATGAGTAACGGTGGTTCCCGCTATCAATGCGCCATTGGTACCATTGCCATTTTTTTCAAACTGTAATTCCGCAGGAAAGAAGGCTTTTGTATTGAGGGTGTAATAGTCAATACCACCCAATGCAATTATCTTCAAATCGTGCATGCTGTTCTTGAACACTTTCCAGGTAGCGCGGCCACCCAGTAACATGCGGTTAACGGTTTCATTATTGGTTGAAATGTCGCGTGTTTGCATCCAGTTGGAAGGCCCTAATGGATTGTTGGGATAGTTGCCGTTTGCATTGGGATATAAGTTCACCCACGAAGGCGTTGACACATAGGCTACACCCATGGAGGTGCCGGTATTGTCGTTGTTAAAGTAACCACGGTCAGCATTCGATTCAATATAGTTGGCGTTCACCGAAAGGTCAAGGAATTTGGTGAGGGCCTGGTCGAGGTTTATACGAAATGAAGTTTTGCGATAACCAGTACCCTTTACAATGCCTTCGTTATCCTGATAGCTCATACCGGCATAATAAGAAGTTTTGTCACTTCCGCCGCTAACAGCCACCCGGGTATTGTTCATGAAGCCATGAACACCAAATAATTCATCTTCATAATTATAAGTTTTGCCGTTATTGGCGTTATATACGTTAAGCCCGTTGGCGCCATAGGATGCCCGTACTTTGGCCGTATCCCAGGTGCGCATGCCCAGTTTTTTCAACTGCATTTGCCAGCCTATTGATTGGCCCAGTTCTATTTTGGGTTTGCCCGATTTTCCTTTTTTAGTAGTAACGATCACCACACCGGTTGAGGCGCGGGCCCCATAAATGGCAGCGGTAGAAGCGCCTTTCAGAATTTCTATGCGGTCTATGTCTTCCGGGTCAAGATCGGCCACGCGGTTACTGGGATTTTCCTGGAAATTGGTACTTCCCTGATTGGCAGCTTTTGAAACGAAATTGGTTCCGCTGTTGATGGAGGAGTTGTCGTAATAAACGCCATCAACAATAAACAGCGGTTGGGAGTTACCTACCAGCGAAGTGATACCCCGCAATTTGATGGAGATACCGCCACCAGGAGCCCCTGAGTTGGAGGAAACAATGGCGCCGGGGAATTTGCCGTACAGCGCAGCATCCACCGTAGCCTGCGGCGTAGTACCCACCAGTTGTTTGGCCGAAACCGTACCTACTGCGTGGGCCAGGTTGGCGCGTTTGGTAGAGGAAGCCAAACCGGTTACCACCACTTCTTCCAGGTGGCCCACATCTTCTGTCATATTTACCACCAGATCAGTGGTAGGGGCGTTTACGGTAACCGACTGGGATTTGAAACCTATAAAAGTAATATCCAGCACCCCGCCCTTGCCGGGCACGGTTAAACTGAATTTTCCATTGGCATCTGTTGAGGTGCCCTGATTGGTGTTCTTGATCTTTACAGAAGCGAACTGTATGGGCGTATTCTTGCTGTCGACCACCGTGCCCGACACATTGATTTGCGCAAATAGCCATACAGGAGCAGATAAACAGATTAGCAGTAGCAATCGTTTGTAGTTTTGCATGCTGGGTTGTTTTTTAGTGAACAATAAATAAGAGTACAAATCAGCAGCTATCGCATACCAAATGCCTGGAATGTTTAAAGTTTAAGGTTTAAGGTATAGCTCGAAATTCGAACTGACCGAGTTTATTCGAAAGGTTGAATTTGTGAATCTTCAACCTTAAACTTTAAACCTTAAACTTTTCAATGGGAACAGACTAATGACACAAGGATATTCCGGATGTTTCATACGGATTTGCCCAATCTTGTCAAAATCAGAAGATTACAGTGGAAATAGTGGAAGGCCAATTGGGAGACAATTGGTTGCCAGTAATTGCTGCATAAGGAGTTAAGGAAAGCTAAAAGCTAAAGGCTGAAGGCCGAAGGCAAATACATCTAAATCAGACATTTTGCCTTAAGCGTTCAGCCTTATGCGTTAAGCCTTCAGCCTGCCTCTACGCTGGTAGGCTTAAAGTCATATAATCTATTTTTCCATTCGGCGTCAATGGCATCGTGGGAAGGTATTTAACCTGAACAGCCGTAGGATGAATGTGTAGTTTTTCTTTTAATATTTGTTTGATGGTTTCGGCTTCCAGCTGGTCGTTTACATGCGATACCAGTAAGTGTTTATCATTAATGCCGGTGCACA
>CBIMFG010000850.1:0-3271 GCA_966243125.1 uncultured Niastella sp. | reverse complement strand
GTACCTGTGGTTCCACTAACAGGTGTAAACGAGGTAATATTCGGTATTGGCGTTGCCGCAGTATAGGTAAAGGAGCCTCCAAATCCGTTGCCTGCACTGTTTTTGATGTTCACCTGACCTGTTGAACCTGATGCAACTACCGCCCGTATCACCGTATTAGATACTATTGTAAAAGAAGCCGCGGGAGTTCCGCCAAAACTTACAGCTGTGGCATCCGAAAAATTATAACCATTGATAGTTACCACTGTACCGGCAGTACCACTGGCGGGGGTTAAATCATCAATAATAGCAAAATTCATTACACTTACAATCAGGCTGCCTGTGGCACTTGAACCCGAAGGGGTTATTACTTTTAACCAACCCGACTGAGTGCCCCGGGCTATAACAGCCTGGATCTGGTTATCTGAAACAACCGTGAAAGAAGCAGCTGGCGTATCGCCATTGCCGCCTATTAACACAGCAGTAGCTCCGGTAAAATAGTTACCGTTAATGGTAATAGTGGCTCCAGCATAAGTGTATATAAATCCCGTACTGGTTACTTGTGGCGCAGGGGCCAATTCACCAAACGAATGTGAAGAATACAAAAAAGCAATAAAAACAAACAAACTTCTTATGAAGAACCTTTCAAAAGGTTTTACATAGGGATAGAGCTGGAGCATTTTATGGGGTTTAGAATCGCTCAAATATAATCAACCCAGGCCAGGTTTGCAACAAAGGGCATAACTGTGCAGTTTTAGCCAATAGATGTGCTGTTTAGAACTATAAGTGTGCATATCTGGGATAACCCGATTTAGAAAATAAAGCAGAAAAAAGTTTACCCTCAGGCCGCATTTTTATTCATTCAATTGCCTTCGTATTATTCGATTCTTCCATACCGCCCCCTGGCGTTCTTCACAAACATCTCTGCATCGTTCCCTGGGAAGCACTACATTAATTTTTAACCGCCTTGTGCAGGCAAGGCTAAATTCCCATTTATGAGGAAGCTATTTTTTTCATTATCGTTATTGTTAATTGGTATGATAACGCAGGCGCAATTGGTAATAAAACCAGCTATCGGGGCTAATTTTACCGACTTGTCTAAAGATCAAACAGATGGCGAATTCAAGGCAAAAGTGGGTTGGCAAATTGGCGGTTCCATTGTATTTGGAGAAAAGAAATTCTATTTGGAACCCGGCGTCTTTTATGTTCAGAAATCAAGCAAATTTGAAACTTCAGACGCTTCCGTCGAAGACATTGATTTCGACATAAGCGGCATACGTATTCCGATAACCATTGGGTTATCCCTCGGCGATGAAACTTCCACTGTCAAGATGCGCATTTTTGGCGGCGGCTCGGCTTTCATTCTAACAAACGTTAAAGACCTTGACAAAGATGATTTCAAGGACGCCTCCTGGGGAGTGTATGCCGGCGCCGGCATCGATTTTTCGATGTTTTTCCTGGAGGGTTCCTATGAATGGTCGCTCACCGATATAAGCGAGGATGTAAGTACTATTGATGTAGGCAAAAACAGGTCTGTATTCATTCAGGCCGGTATTCGAATAAAGTTGTAATACGGGAAAAATTATCTACGTACCAGGCTTGCCATACTCAGTTTGGTGATGGTATTGAATTTGTACTTTTCGTGGTGCACCTTCCACCCAATTATTTTCACTTATGAGCAAGCAAATCCTGAAACCCGTGTATACATCCCTATGTGCCTTTGTATTTTGCTGTGTATTAATAGCCTGTAATAAAGATGCCTTTAATGAATACAGTGGCAGTGGTGGAAAAAATGCCGGAATAGAAAATACCGGCACACCCGACATCCTTTACATTCAAACAAATAATTACGAACAGGGCCAGAACGCCATACTCGCTTATAAGGTTTATAACGAAGGCCATCCTGTTTTGATGGAAGAAGGTCCATTTTTAACCGGTGGATCGGGCCTGTACAAGTCGTACAATGCCGGCTCTTTCGAATCGGACCATGAAGTGATCATCTCGAACGACAAACGTTTTTTACTGACCGTTAATTCGGGCGATAATACGATCTCGGTATTTTCTATTAAAGCAGATGGTACATTGCAACTGGTGCCAGGTGCGCCGTTTCCATCCAATGGAGAAACACCGGTGAGCATTGCGCAATGGAAACAATATTTTATTGTGCTTAACAAAAGCAATAATCCTGTACAACCCTCTACTTCGGCGCCCAATGATTCCGTGTTTACATTGGAAAGTAATGGAACGTTAACACCTATTAGTAAAATGGAAGTGCGTGACGGCATTTCACCCGGACAAGTACTGGTATCCCGTACCGCTCCGTTTGTGTATGGCGCTAATACCTGGGGATTTAATTATACGCCACCGGGCTCCAGATTGAACCTGTTTTCCATTGGCGCCGATGGTGTATTGAAAAATGGCCCTGACGCACCGGCGATAGATCCATTGCAATCAGGCGCATTGGGTTTGTGCCAAAGCTGGCGGCAAAACGTATTATATGTAGCCTTTCCGTCCGGCGGTCAGTTCAGTTTTTATGATATGAATACAACTACGGGCGCCTTAACACATATAGGTGATGCCAATACAGGATCAGGCTGCAGCCGCTTTTGTTCCGACAATTCAAATACCCTGTTATTCACTGCTAATTCGCTGGAAAACTCCGTGAGTATGTTTGATATAACCAATGCCCGGGCGCCCCGTAAATGGGGCAAGCTGGCGCTTAAGCAATGCGGACCGTTATACAACGCCCCGTACTATGGCAGCAGTACCAGCAGCGCCTGTGTATCACTGGCTACCAGCACCAGCGATCAGTTTTTATATGTGGTTTCACAACATACCAATCCCGACCTCTCGGTTGGCAATTATAATTACCTGCATGTGCTGCGTATTGATTCCGATCTGCAGGAACAGGATGAACCGGTTGAGTTACCAGTGCCCAATAACTTTCGCGCACGTGGGTTGGCGGTCTTACAGTTGAAATAGCGCATTATTTAAATAACTTTCAAGCTTCTCACCGGATTGGCTATTGCCGCCTTTATAAACTGACTGCAAATGGTTAATCCTGCAATCAGTATCGCACCCAATCCGGCAGCTATAAACACCCACCAGCTGATGCTTTCCCGGTAGGCAAACCCCTGTAACCATTTATTCATAAACAGCCAGGCCAATGGTGCCGCCACCACAAATGCAATGACCACCAGCTTTAGAAAATTCAGCGCAAGCATGGCCACCAGATCAGGCACGCTGGCGCCCAACACTTTTCTGATGCCAATTTCCCGGGTACGTTGTTCAG
>CBIMFG010000849.1:0-3272 GCA_966243125.1 uncultured Niastella sp. | reverse complement strand
TTACAGAAACGAAAGTTCAACCAATTTGTTTGTATGGCAAGTGTTAAGCTTTCTGTAATTAAACCGGTAAATATTTTACCTGATAAACCGGTAAAACAATTCATGGAGTGTATCAGGCGCTTACCGCCGGTTAACCAAATTAATCTCCTGAAAAACCGTGAATCAATATGGTAACCGGTTAAGCAAACTTACATAAAAAACGGCGAGAAAAGAATAGCCGCAAATGGTAAAAAAATAAGGTTTAAAGTAGTTAATTGAGTTAACAACTTTAAACCTTACACATTATACATTAAGCCTCATTATTCGTCATCTTCTTCCTCATAATAGGCATCCGCGCTGTCATTATAAACAGCTTCCCATTCTTTCACTTTATCATCGCTCAACAGTTCAAGAATGTCGAAAATCGGATCGTTTTTCTTTTTCCAGGCCATTACCGGCATATCCTCATACTGAGTAATATACAGGCACTGGTCAGTTTCTACCATAATTTTAATAAGCGTTACAGGTTCGTCTTCTTTTTCCTGTATCAAATAAAAACAGCCGGGCTCTAACAATGAATAAGAATACATACTAATATCCTCCACCTTTTTTAATGTTTCAAAAAAGAAGAATCAACAGGTTGCAAGCCGAATTAAATGGGTAGTATACGCGTTACGTTCTACAGAATTTAATGAGTTGGTTCCATGTAGTATAAATGGGATGTAAGTAAAGTGTCCCGTTTCGCGTACCCTTCAAAATTAGGATAAAAAAACACACCGGCAATACCGCCGGTGACTGCCAGACCGAATTTATAATTTGTTTAAAGTTGGCTATTGATAACCATGTAGTTAGATTGTTTAGGTCGTTTAGTGCCCAGCTATTAATTTGATGAAATTTAAATTTTCGGAAGGCTTGAACAAAACCTGTTTTTGGCACCGCATTTATGTCAGTTTTTTAGTTCCAGTTACAAGTTCCAGGTTCCAAGTTCCAGGTTCCGGGTTCAGCGTTCTTAGTTCTGGGTTCTATGTTCTTTGTTTTGGGCTGCGCGGGGGTGTATTGCTGTAAGCTTTAGGCTTATAGCTTTCAGCTGCATTTGGCTTACAGCTTGTAACTCAATGAAAATCAATTATCCTGTTGAAATACTTTCTCTCTTACCAAATGTATGCCCCGTACCTTTTGGTTTTTTACGGTATGAACCGACAATTGCATATGCCGGGCTATTTGTTTGTTACTGAGCCCGCCCAGGTAGCTGAGCAGAATGATCTTACGGCATTGAAGTGGTAACGATTCCACGCCGGAGTAAATAGCGCTCAGAATTTCTGACCGGGTAATGGAATGCAGAATGGATTCTTCCAGTTCATCGGTAAGGATGCGCAGTTCAACCTTTACCCTGGCCTGGTAACGGGTTTTTTCATTGTGGTTAATGCAGGCATTTCGTGTACTGAGATACAGAAAGCTTTTAACGGCAACAGGTGAATTGAATTGATCCTTCCTTTGCCAGTATTTTAAGAATAACTCGGTTACAATATCTTCTGCTACCAATGGATCGAATAAAAATTTTCGCGCAAAAAACACCAACGGATCATAATAGCGGTTATAGATCTCCGCAAATATTACAGGGTGCGGCACATGCATACAACAAAAGGTTTACTGGTTAAACGATTAGTGTAAACTGTTACCTGGTTGGGTGGGAATGTTTGTAATGTAGTACAGCTGTAAAAATAAGATAAAAACAGGCTATTCGCCTAACACAATGTAGTGCAGCAATTATGCTGTATAGCGTTCGTTAATAAGATTGATGATATCATGACGGCTGCTCTCAATATGCAGTTCATTATTTTCAACGGCATCAACCAGGTTGGCCAACTCATCATCATGCACCGAATGCCGTAACCAGTTGCTGTAGTCTTTTCTTTTTAAATGAAAACGCCAGGATTCTTCATCTACGCCTGCCGCCATTTGTGTAAACACCATCAGGTTGTAGGCTTTTAAATTCAGTTTGTTCTCCGGCCCGCGAAAGTAAAAGCTGTTATAATCCATATCGCCCGTAGCATATTTCTTTTTGTGGCGTTGTTGCAGATGTACCGGGGTGCCTGTTTTTATGAGCACAGGTTCGTTGCCGGCTGTAATGTCCCACACCCAGGCCTGTCCTTTTTCCAAAGGGGTTACTGCATTTTTATCCAATTGAATATGCCTGAACCGGCTCAATTCCTCAATGGCTTTGGCGGCATCATCGCCCATGGAGATCAGCAGGGTTATTTTATTCAGCACTGCTTCATTCATGCCTTCGGCAGAAAGGCTGATGAACAGAAAGTTTTTAAAATCATCGGGTATGGCGTAGTAAGAGGGCTCGGCCGGCGCGGGTAACATATGATGCGCTTCATCGGCAACGATCCAGTGTGGATGACCGGTTTCTTTACGCATTTGCGATAACGCCGATAACAGGTTATTAAAAAAACGTGGCCGGTCGTCGAGCGGAATGGCCAGAATACATACGATCACACTTTGCGATGGATTGTTCAGGATAGACAACACTTCTTCCACCGCCGGCGCATGTTCATTATCGCCAATTCGTACGGCGCCGGAAAGCTCCAGGTAATCACCTTCCGGATCTATTAAACAGAACTGGTAATTCTTTTCCAGCAGTTTCTCCAGCATAAAAGTAGACATAGTGCTTTTACCGCTTTTAGTGGTGCCCGAGAGCAGGATATTAGGCCCGAATGGACAAATAGCAAAGCTTTCATCTGTGATGCGTTGTCCCAGGCTCAGATAATGACGCGTTAGTTTGCAATCCAGGTCCTGCAGGTCGTTTTCCAATAAGCGGTTTATAAGCTGTATTACGCCCTTTCCGTTCGGTTCATCTGTAACCCAGTCTGCATGCTGTTGAACGGCAGGTAAAGCATTTGAGACGGCTACAGCGCATTCGGCGGCTTGCAGCATGGCATTGTCGTTCTCTGCATCGCCTACCGCTACCACATTGTGCAGCGACATATTCAATTCCTTCAGGGTTTCTTTTAATCCTTTTGCTTTATTGATGCCCGCGGGTAAGATCATCACCGCCCCTTTGTTAAAGATCACCTGCAATTCCAACCCTTCTTGCTTAATGGTTTCCAAAACGGTGTTTTGATGCGGTTCCCAGGTGGCAACAATCACTTTGCCTACCGACAATGGTTTTATCTGGCGATGCAGTGCTGTTATAAATGATTCAGGTGGCCGTTGGCCCAGCAACCGTTCTTCTTTGCTGGCAGGGTTATACAACAACGCGCCGTTTTCTGCAACAATTCGGTCGAACA
>CBIMFG010000848.1:0-3280 GCA_966243125.1 uncultured Niastella sp. | reverse complement strand
CTACCATTGCTTCAGGAAGTATTGCTACGGTTACCCTGGTTTCAGGTGGTTCAGGATTTACTACCGCGCCAGTTGTATACATAGGAAATGCCTGGCAGCCGAAAATACCGTATGCATTGAATGCGCAGGTAGTTAACAATGGCAATGTATACACGGTTACAAAAGCGGGAATTTCAACCGGGGTAGGGCCTACGCAGGCAAGCGGGGCAAGTGATCCCAATGTTACGGGGGCAACGTTCTCCTACGCTGGGGTGGCAGCAACTGCCTCCACCACCTTGTTATCAAAAGCTGATGTTGACCTAACCAGTGTTACCCTGGCAGATATTCAAAATGAACGCGCGCGTGAGTTGTGTTTTGAAGCATTGCGCCGGCCCGATCTCAGTCGCTGGGGTATTTTTATTCCAACCATGAAAGCGGTAGCGCAGGACATCAACAATACGGCTACGGTTACTACCAATACAAAAACCCAGGCGGCATTGGGCTATAACAACATATCAGACCGCAACCTGTTGTTCCCGATCCCTTCATCAGAAATGACGGTTAACAAACAAATCACTACTAACAACCCGGGCTGGTAATTATTGGTCCGTATAAAATATTACAACATGCGTAAGCTGATTTATATACTAATACCCGGGCTGGCCGTACTAACGGCATGCGAACGGAAACTGGAAGTGGATTCCGTGTTAAACTTTAGTGTAACGCCCGACAGTGCATTGTACCATGCCGGCGGCAACGCTACCTTTAACTTCACTGGCAATCCCAATACCATTACTTTTTATTCGGGAGAACCGGGACATATGTATGACCTGCGCAACCGCGTATCTGAAGCGGGACGGGCCACCTTAAATTTTTCCAGTGCGCTGAATGCCGGTGTACAAACCGGATCGCTCGCCCTGATGGCAAGTACTGATTTTATAGGCGTGGCTGGTACGGATACAGTTACTACCATAGCTAATATAAAAGCAGCCAAATGGACAGACATTACTTCCCGTGCCAAGCTGGCTACCAATGCTACCACCACCGCATCTGGCGCCATTGATCTTACTGATATGGCCGGTACACCCGTGTACCTGGCTTTTAAGTACCTGGCACAGGCCGGTTCCATCCAAAACAAATGGACTATTAGCGGTCTTACGGTTACCAACACCTTGAAGGATGGATCGGTGTATACGATTGCCAATTTGCTGGCGAATAATTCGCCTATTACGTCTAACTTCGGAGGCGTGCCAACGTACAGTCCGGGTTGGGTGGCGTACCCTGTTAGCAACACCTTTACCTGGGTAGTAAGTGCGGGTACTTCGCTGGTGATCACCGGCGCGGCCACGGCCCCCTTAGCCACTGCCGATGCCGAAGCCTGGGCCATTATGGGCCCGGTTGATCTTACTAAAGTAACGCCTGATGTTGGGGTGGCTATAAAGGGAATTACTTTACCCTTACCTTCTTATAACTATGTGTATAGTAAGGCGGGGACGTATAAAGCTACTTTTATTGCGGGTGCTGCTACGCGTGATGATGAGGTTAATAGTGTTAATACGGTGGATGTGACGGTGAAGTGAGTTGACCAGTTGACCTGTTGACGAGTTGACCAGGAATGCAGGTTGATAGGGTGAGTGGTCAATGGTGAATGGTGAGTGGGCTCGCGAAATGGCGCAAGTCTATATAATCGGAAACCCACTCACCACTGACCACTCACCACTCACAAATAACGATCTACAATTAAAACGGATTTATAATTAGTTATGAGAGTGCTTCTTTCTTGCCTTTTATGTTTCGCGATGCTAAGCCGGGTGCAGGCAAAAGTACCCGTACCAGCTGCTGTGTTTGATACCATTCTTACCCGGGTGTATACCGATCTGAAAAAGGAAGCTACGCCGGGGTTGATAAAGGCAACTGAACGTGACCTACAGGCCATGCGCCCGGAAGGTTACTGGCCCGATATCGACTACAGCAACAGCACCATCACTACCTGGCAGCCCGGTGCGCATTTGTCGCGTTTGTACAATATGGTATTGGTGTATGCACAAAAGGATGAGGCCGGTTTGTATCCCGCCATTGTTGCCGGCTTGCGGTATTGGTATGCCAAAGACCCTAAGAGCGGCAACTGGTGGCACAATGAAATAAGAAGTCCGCAAGCCATTGGTGAAATATTGATCGCTATGCGGTTTGCGGCAAAGCCAATCCCTGCTTCACTGGAAGATTCGTTAATAACAAGAATGCAACGCGGCAATATTATAAAAATGACCGGCGCCAATAAACTGGATGTTGCCATTCATTATTTATACCGCGCGCTGCTTACCCGCAATGAGCTGGTGATGGATACCGCCGTGCAACAGGCTTTTCAACCCGTGCAACTCACAACAGAAGAAGGGCTGCAGCACGATTATTCCTATTTGCAACACGGGCCGCAATTGCAGTTATCCAGTTACGGTGCGGTGTTTGTGGCAGGGGAATACAAGGTGGCGAAGTACGTGCGCGGCACGCCCTATGCGTTGAACGATTCCGCGCTGCAACTTTTATCAACTTACTTCGATAAAACCTATCTGCGAACCATCAGGGGAAAGTATAGCGATTTTAATGTAGAAGGACGGGGAATTTCCCGCCCGAATATTTTGAGCAAACAGGGCGAACAGGGATTGCTGGATGATGCCCGTTTGGTTGATCCCCGCCGCTCGGCCGATTGGTATGCGGCCATGGCCCGTACCTCGGGTATGCAACCGGTGAATTACCTGGTGCAGGCAGGGCATACCCACTATTGGCGGGCAGATTATACCATGCACATTCGTTCGGGTTATAATTTCAATGTACGCATGGTATCGGCCAGAACACGCCGTACCGAATCGGGTAATAAAGAAAACCTGTTTGGCCGGTATCTGGCCGATGGTTCCACCAACATACAGGTAAAGGGCGATGAATATTATAACATTATGCCGGTGTGGGAGTGGGACAAACTACCCGGCATTACCGCCGCCGATCATAAGGAAGATGTGTTGATGGATAAATTCTGGGGCGAACCCGGCAGCACTACGTTTGCCGGTGGCGTAAGCGATAGTTTGTATGGCGCTACGGTGTACGATATGAATTACGACGGCGTAAAAGCAAAGAAATCGTGGTTCTTTTTTGATAAAGAAATTGTTTGTTTGGGTGCAGGCATCAACAGCAATGGTCCTGACGCTATTCTAACCACCTTGAACCAATGCTGGTTGAACGGCGCCGTGCAGGTTGATAAAACAAGGCTGGGTGCGGGCAAACAAATCATGTTCAACAATCCATCGTTTGT
>CBIMFG010000847.1:0-3289 GCA_966243125.1 uncultured Niastella sp. | reverse complement strand
AAGAAATATGCGTAATAATGTTTTCTACATGTGCTATAACCGCTTCCTCTACTTGCAACGACTGCAACCATTCCCTGGCCATGCGCGGACCAATAGTTTCATCGCCATTATGGAATTTTGAATCGGCAATATCGTGCAGCAGGGCGCCCAGGGCTACTACCAGTTCATCGGCTTTTTCAGCAGTGGCAATATGCTGGGCTGTTTTCCATACGCGGTGAATGTGCCACCAGTCGTGCCCGCCTTCGGCGCCGGCAAGGGTTTGTTTTACGTGAGCTACAGTTTGGGAAATGATTGCCTCTTTATTCATGGAGCGAAAATACGGTTCCTGGTTCAGAGTTCCGGGTTCCAGGTTTTTTTGTTGCTTTCTTCTTATTTCAACAGATAAATTGTAGTTATTACTAACAGCGCATCATCCAACCCAAATCTTAATTCCTTCAACGACCGGCTCATTTTCTTCTCCACTGTTTTTACGGAAATATTCTTTTGTTCGGCAATTTGTTTATAGGTGAGGCCGCTGTCGCGGTGCAGGCGAAAGATCTCCTGTTCATCGGGCGGTAAGGCGTGGATCAATTGCTGGTATAATGTTTCCAGTTCCTTGAACAGTACGGGGTCTTCAAACAAAATATCCCGGGTAATCAGCGCCAGCCGGTTAAAGAAATCCTGGTCGGTTTTTTCGGCGCGAATGGCTTTAAATACCTGAAAACGTACCGCCTGGTGCAAGTAGGGTTGTAAGGCCTCTACCTGAATGTTTGTGCGGCGTTTCCATAATGAAATAAAAACTTCCTGCACGGCATCCTGTGCGGTTTCTTTTACCTGAAGTATATTGTGGGCTGAAGAATACAAATGCTTCCAATACCGATTGTATATTTCGGCAAAGGCCAGCTCATCGTTTTGAGATAGCATTCTCAGTAACTCGTTGTCAGTATGCGTAGGATAATGTTGCACGTTCTTACCCGAAAGTTAAGACAAAATTAACCTACGTGGTAGTGTTCAGGGCAGAAAACTGCAAGAAAGATATTTGATATTAATTATTTTGAATAAGTGTAGCGGTTATGTAGGTCATTTAAAAAGAGAAAGGAGTAAAAGAGACCTTCTTCAAACTCTTTTACTCCTTAACTCTTTGCTTCGTGGGAGCCGGGGATAGACATCAGCATCGAATAAGAGAGACCTTCTTCAAACCCTTTTATTCTTTTGCACCTGGCTTTCACAGAAGCTTTTTCCCGTTGTTGTTACACGGGAGGTTCAATAGAAATCTGCAAGACGGACAAAAAAGAACTCCCCTTAAGGTCTTTTCGTCCAGGTACCCTTAACGATCGATAGGTTGCAATGTTCTCAACCGCCAGAGTGTTGCTATCACAAAAATGTTGAATGTTGAATGAAGAATGTTGAATGATGAAGTAAAATCCTTCCTGAGTTTTCTGTATTTCACTTTTTAATTCATCATTTAACATTCATAATTTGTTATTTCTTACTGCACATCCCACCACAATCTCGTTCCACCATTATCAGGTCCCTTCAGTGTTTGCAATGCTCTTTCCACACCTTTAGGATTTGATAAATATTCAGTAGGTGGAATGTTTATACGACGAATAAATGCTGTAGTGGAAATTTTACCTCCGCTGTTATTGATCACCACCGGAAACAGTTTGGGATACCCTGTTCTGCGAAACTCGCTCCAGGCTTCCTGTCCATCGGGGTACATGCTTATCCATTTCTGTGTAATGATCCTTTCCAGTTTTTTATCGAATGCATCTCCATCATTCCATTTAATGGTGATCGTACTAAGCCAGGGATCGCCGGCCTTGATGTCGTTCTGGCCAGGTGTAATGGCTTTAGGATCGGTATAAGGTGCAGCTGTGTTTACTGCATCGTTGATGTAGGTGGTGGCATCCAAACCATATTGCGCAAATGAAGTAGTTATCCCTGCTTCATAATTGTCTTTTGCATTACCGGCGTTTGCCCAATTACGTGCGGCCGCTTCAGCTTTCAGAAAAAACGCTTCGGCTACAGTCATCAGTTGTAATTTGCTGGGGAACGTGGCCAGGGCTGAATATCCCTGGTACCGGGTTTTGGCGTCGATGTCGATACCATTGCGAATACCTTTAAATTGTCCTAAAACAGTTGAATCAGTAGCAGGTACAGCGTATTTGGGCAGTCGCGGATCTTTGTATCCTTTGAGGATCGATTCCAGGGGCGCGCCCAAACGAATATCGGCCCAGGCATTGTTGATGGTGTTCAACGGATGTTCGGTAGCGCCAATATCTATGCTGAAGTTATCTGTAACTTTATTTAATAACCCACCTTCATTGGCCAGTGCTGCTTCTCCTTCCGTTTTTGCTTTGGCAGCATCTGCTTTCACTATGCGCAGCGCCAGGCGCAGGCGCAATGTATTGGCAAACTGCAGCCACTTTACATAACTGCCTCCATATACCAGGTCGGCATTGGTGAAATAGGGTGTTGACTTTTGGTTGCGAAGCGGGGTCAATATGGTAATGGCTTCGCTCAGGTCGTTAAAGAAGTTTGTATAAACCTCCTGTTGAGAATCATAATCATACCCGCCATCTGCCGCTCTTACTTTATATTTTGAATACATGATGGGGCCGAAGATATCGCTTACACGGTGCATGGCTTCTACTTTCAGGATCTTGGCCATGGCATACAAGTCGGGCGCTCCTGTTTTGGTGGCCGCATTCACATTAAAAAGCGGGGCCATTACAGCAGCCTCGGGGGTTGAATAGGCAGGACCAAAGGCATATAAATTCCAGCCATCAACCAGGGCATAGTTCAGGTTATTGCTGTTGCCATTGAATGGGGTAGGCGACATCATGTAACCGCTGTACACATCACCCATCAGGTTTTGTTGTAGTTGAGTAACCCAGGCCGGCTGATACACATAAATAGAGTGCTGCGCTTCCTTCAATTGCCCCACTATCAACCCGTAATCAGGCAACAGATCAAGATCGGTTTGGCCATATGGATTTTTGTTGAAATCCTCGAAGCTCTTCGTGCAACCACTTACCGAAAGGGATGCAGCAGCTGCGATCGAAAATATATATTTATTTAAATAGTTCATTTGTGTGCTTTTAAGTTTGTTGTTCCAGGTTACAGGTTTCAGGGTTTTTCCCTGCAACGTGTAACTTGTAACTGTCTTTTATTCAACAATGATCAAGCTTTACTAGAAAGAGCATCTAAAGCTGAGTCCCATGCTGCGGGTAGAAGGCAGAGAGACTACATCGATGCCCTGTAACCCGTTACCAGTCCTCATGCTCAATTCAGGATCGTATGGCGC
>CBIMFG010000846.1:0-3290 GCA_966243125.1 uncultured Niastella sp. | reverse complement strand
GGCGGGCCGAACTAATCGGAACTGAATTGCTATTTACTTTCTCCTACGTAGTCTCCATCCTGTTAATAAAAGCTTCTCACAAGCCCGTTAGACTATCCCTCAATTCTCATAAAAACTTCCCACCATAAACCACTAATGCGGGGATGAGGAATATCTTAAGGTCTGTCCTTATCTCTGATGTTGGCAAAAGGAAGCCCATATAGTGACAACCAACCAATAAAAATATTGATCAATAACGCGGCTACTATAATTAGCTCGACGATAAATTTTTGAGCTCTATTCTTAGAGGAAATTAGCATAAGATTGCGCACAAGGGTAACGGCTTGATGAAGTATGGGATTTTGAAATATTTCAGCTTAGACTTTGTTCCGTAGCTGGACAAAGATAATTAGTAGAATATATATTTTCAAAAGCCCATATTTTGGCAAACCGTTCTTCTACGCAGCAGTTGGTCAATTAACACGGATTAAGTCAGCGCCAAGCTTCCCATATAAATAAGCAAAATATTACGAGTTATTTTTTACTTTGGACATAAGCTAACATTCCTAATTTTCTTTGTTCGAAGGTGTATGAAACGCAGAGCCACGTCAAAAGTACTCTTGAATTTAGTATTGGCGTCTCAGGAACTTATGGCCACATAAGACCCTTCGTCAAGCTTTATGTCTTATTGGAGGTGATCAAACTGTGATACCTCATTATATTAAATATGCGGTGGCAGGAACCGGTGCATTACTGTATTTTTTATTCTTTCCTGTCAGCCTGCCAATAAATAATACTACAGGGAAGATAACCTTCTGAACGAAAGCGGGTATTTCAAGCATTGCAAATTCAGACTTGTATCGGTTCAATAAATACGCACCATCGTACATGCCAGGCCGGCCATTATTTTCGTTGATGGATTTGTATAACTCTGTAAGGAAGTAAACGAAATTATCAGGAGGTGTTACATAGCCTTTGCATTTCAATAGGTCATTGCCTGAATTCCAGAATTTGTGAGGTATACCCGCTTTTATTAATACCGTTTCACCAGGGTAAGCATATTTAACTTCCTGACCAGGAACTTTATAGGCCATTGTACCATGCAAGATGGTAAAGCTTTCGTCCTGCTTGTAATGCGTATGCATAGGAGGACCTGACTGCGGTTGCACTTCAATATCGGCTTCCAATATCTCTACACCGTCTTTTACAAAAGTTTTAAGAAAAGTGATTTTTTCACCTGGGCTGGTTATGGTTTGCGGAAGTTTCATTTCCATGATAGGCTTGATTTTTGGTTAAAATTCTTATAACCCCAAAGTTGTAACAGCCCAAACAATCGGGCAACCATCATCTGTTTGAATTGACCAAAGGGTCAGATGAATTGCTTTTCCGCAAATAGGCGTTGAGGTTAATAAAAAGCGGAAATGAATAATTTTTATGTCTTTTGATGTCTTTTTTTGTACAATGACCGCCAATGCCTCACGCAAGCAGCAACTTATTAAAATGAATAAACTATAAATAAACGACCTTTAAATAATCAATGACCAGGCTTACTTTCCTGCCCGCACCAAATCCGATCAAATTTCCAAAGAATGGCGCAAAAGGCATTTCGTAAAATTGCGTACCGTTCACAAAAAACAAATATTTGTTGCCTGTTTTTCTAATCATGTACACATTAAAACCGCCAGGGTCAAGCTTTGTTTTTTGCAAAGAGCCGGTCTTCGTTGTACAATCATTCTGATTTTTACCGCTACACAGTTCTACAGAAGCAAATCCATCCTTAGCGAATGTAAAATAATAACCATTCATTGCTTCACGCCCCCAAAAAAGCATGCTGTAATAATTCTTATGATCGGAATTACCGCTTAATATTTTTATTCTTGCTTCTATTTCAAAATTTTTGCGCGCATCAATTTTCACCTCATGCCCTTCTCCAAATGCATGACCTACAGCCGTCAAATAATAAAACCCGCTATCGATTCTTGATATTTGATTCTTATTGTCCGTAATGGTCCAGTTGTTCTTATTGTTATTAAAGTCTTCAAAGAAAATAACAGCAGGTGATGATGTATCCATTTTGGCGGTGGTACCTGGCTGAATACCTGTGGGGGTTTGTCCCAAACAATTACTGACAATAACTAATGACAAAAAAACGGATATTATTTTCATTGTTTACTGTTATAGAAGTCCAATTTATCATAGGACATATTCACCCATTGTTAAATTAAGGTAACGTTCTTTAATGATCTTGATATGCCATAATTCATGCCCGGCAATATGATAGGCCAAGGCCCTGACCGTTCGATCATTTACCGAACCATCAGTGTCTATAAGGTTGCCCCTTCTCGTAAGCGCATCTTCCGGTAAATTTTGAAATAGCAGTAATGTGGACAACCGCACGCTCCAGTATTCTTCAAATATGGTTGCCGAGCTCCGGTCGTTGGCATTGGCGTATTTTGCATATAGGTTTTCGTCAAAACCGTGCAGGGATGTCCTGTCATTTCGCGCATATCGCAAGGCACGGTAGGCAAATATTCTTTCATCATCAATTAAGTGAACCAGGATCTCCTTTATGGTCCACTTATCTGGTTGATATCTATACATCAATTTGTCTTCCGGTAAAGAATAAATGAAGTCCCTGAAAATATGGAAGTTATCATGCAGCTCTTGCAATATATTGTCACTTGTCCTTATCAAATCGAAATACTGTTGTGCATATGGGGGATACTCCGTCTTTTCCGGTTTCAATATTTTCCTGAATTCATTCATTGGCTCCAAATTTCATTTTCAAAATGAGAGTTAACTAAAATGGTGGCAACCGTTAGAGTATTGCCTATGTTATCGGCCGGCAATAAACTTTTGCAGCTGTCAATTCAAGTTAGGATGTTAATTATTCGGTGAACTTTCCGTTGCATGTCTCTTTAGCACTTTCTCAAAAGCTTTTCTTGGTGCCCCACCGAAAAATATTTCTCCGCAATAGCTATAGTCCAGCCTTTCCAATATTTTAAGCATGGGGATGTTGTCAAAATTGGTGTCAACTTTTATACTAAAAACCTTATGTTCAATCGACAATTCTTCTATCAGCTTAAATAATTTAGTTGCCACACCCTGGCCTTTTACTTCGTTAGATGTGGCAACCCGATGAACTGCCACATAATCCCCGTTTGTTAACCACTGTCCTTTAATTTCGTTGTACGCAGATTCAATTCCAAAAATAATAGCGGCGTAAGCTATTATAACATTGTTGTCAGTAATTACATATCCATAGCCATTTGCTATATCATCATAAACAGTTTGCTGGTTGGGATAACCAT